>NZ_JAAXOY010000301.1 GCF_012396155.1 Cellulomonas septica
CGAGCCCACCCGCGACCCGTGCCGCGCTCGACCCGGCCCTCGTCGCGGGGCGCGGCGCCGACCTCGGGGTCGTCGAGCAGGAGGCCGAGGCCGCCACGACGAACGGCACCGTGATCGGCCCCGACCGCACCGCCTACACGCTGCCCGCGGAGGCGTCGGGCCGGTCGGCCGTGCAGCTGCTCCCCGGGCAGTTCGTCGAGTTCCGGCTGCCGAAGGCGGCGAACGCGCTGACGATCCGGTACGCGATCCCCGACGCGCCGACCGGCGGCGGCATCACGTCGCCGCTCGACGTCACCGTCGGCAAGGACCGGGCGCGGACGATCACGCTGACCTCGCAGTACGCGTGGCTCTACAACCAGTACCCGTTCACGAACGACCCGAACGCCGGGCTGCTGCACCCCGACTGGTGGATCACCGAGTGCGGCTGCGTGCCGGCGGCGACAACACCGACGCCGACGATCACCACGCCCTTCCGGCCCATGCACTTCTACGACGAGCAGCGTGTGCTGCTCGACCGGACGTACCGCGCGGGCGAGACCGTGCGGCTCACCGTGCCGAAGAAGGCCGCCGCGGCGTGGACCGTGATCGACCTGCTCGACTCGCAGGTCGTCGGCGCGCCGCACGTGCGGCTCAAGGCCGCGAACGCCGTGCTGTTCGGCGCGGACCCGACCGGTCGTCGCGACGCCGCCCCCGCGATCGAGCGCGCGATCGCCTTCGCGCAGAAGCACGACCTGCCCGTCTACCTGCCGCCCGGCACGTACCAGGTGAACCGCCACATCGTGGTGGACGACGTGACCATCGAGGGCGCGGGTTCCTGGTGGACGACGCTGCGCGGTCGCGAGGTCGCGCTGCCGACGCCCGCACCCGACGGGTCCGTGCACACGGGCGTCGGGATCTACGGGAAGACCGCCGCGGAGGGCGGGTCGCGCGACGTGCACCTGTCCGGTTTCGCGATCCAGGGCGACGTCCGCGAGCGCATCGACACCGACCAGGTCAACGGCGTCGGCGGGGCCATGAGCGACTCCACGATCCGCGACCTGTACATCCAGCACACCAAGGTCGGCATGTGGTTCGACGGGCCGATGTCGAACCTCGTCGTGAGCGACACCGTGATCGTCGACCAGATCGCCGACGGCGTGAACTTCCACACCGGCGTCACCGACTCCGTCGTGCGGAACTCGATCGTCCGCAACACCGGCGACGACGCGCTGGCCATGTGGGCGCAGGGCACGACGAACGCGCGCAACACGTTCGAGCGCAACACCGTCCAGACGCCGACCCTCGCGAACGGCGTCGCGATCTACGGCGGCGAGGACATCACGGTCGTCGGGAACCTCGTCGCCGACCCGGTCCGCGAGGGCAGCGCGCTGCACGCCGGGTCGCGGTTCGGGGCCGAGCCGTTCACCGGGTCGCTGCGGTTCGTCGACAACACGACCGTGCGTGCCGGCACGTACGAGCTGAACTGGAACATCGGGCTCGGGGCGCTGTGGGTGTTCGCGCTCGACCGCAGCATCGACGTCGACCTGCAGGTCGTCGGCGACCACTTCCTCGACAGCACCTACAACGCGGTCATGCTCGTGACGGACTGGCCGGTCAAGGACCTGTACTCGATCACGGGCGTGGACGTGCGCGACGTGCGCGTCGACGGCACGGGCACGTCGGTCCTGTCCGCCCGGTCCGCGGGGTCGGCGACGTTCACGAACGTCGACGCCCGGAACGTCGGGGCCGTCGGCATCAACAACTGCGGCGCGTTCGGCTTCACGCCCGCGGGCTCGGAGTTCACCGTCGTCGACGGCGGCGGCAACGACGGCGGTGGGACGACCGGCCCGTGGATCGCGCCCTGGTTGCTGCCGAACACGATCACGTGCGACGACCGGCCGCCGGTGGTGCCCCCGCCGCCGCCGTCGGCGTGGTGACCCGCGGGGTCGCCCGCTGAGACCGGGGCTCCCGGGCCGGAGTGCGCACCGGTCCGGGAGCCCCTTCGTCTGCGACGGGTCGCCGCGTCAGCGGTCCTGACGCAGCACCAGGACGCCGCGAGCGGGGACCGTCGCGCCGCCGTCGTGCACGTCGCCCGCGAGGAGCGAGCGGGCGAGCCGGTCGCCGATCTCGCGCTGCACGAGCCGTCGCAGCGGGCGCGCGCCGTACGCGGGGTCGTACCCCTCGAGCGCGAGCCACTCGCGCGCGGCGGGCGTGACGTCGAGCGTGAGCCGACGGTCCGCGAGCCGGCGGCCCAGCGACGCGACCTGCAGCTCGACGATGTGCCCGATCTCGTCGAGCGACAGCGGGTCGAACAGCACGACGTCGTCGAGCCGGTTGAGGAACTCGGGCTTGAACGCCGTCCGCACGGCGCCCATGACGGCGTCCTTCTTGGCATCGGCCGAGAGCAGCGGGTCGACGAGGAACTGCGACCCGAGGTTCGACGTCAGCACGAGGATGACGTTGCGGAAGTCGACCGTGCGGCCCTGGCCGTCGGTGAGGCGGCCGTCGTCGAGCACCTGCAGCAGCACGTCGAAGACCTCGGGATGCGCCTTCTCGACCTCGTCGAGCAGCACGACCGAGTAGGGACGACGGCGGACGGCCTCGGTGAGCTGGCCGCCCTCCTCGTACCCGACATACCCGGGAGGGGCGCCGACGAGCCGCGCGACCGAGTGCTTCTCGGAGTACTCCGACATGTCGATGCGGACCATGGCCCGCTCGTCGTCGAAGAGGAAGTCCGCGAGCGCCTTGGCGAGCTCCGTCTTGCCGACACCGGTCGGCCCGAGGAACAGGAACGAGCCGGTGGGGCGGTCGGGGTCGGAGATGCCGGTCCGGGCGCGGCGGACCGCGTCGGACACCGCGGCGACGGCGGTGCGCTGGCCGATGAGCCGCTCGCCGAGCACGTCCTCCATGCGCAGCAGCTTCGCGGTCTCGCCCTCGAGCAGCCGGCCGGCGGGGATGCCGGTCCACGCGGCGACGACCTCGGCGACCTCGTCGGGCCCGACCTTGTCGGCGATCATGGGCGTCCCGTCGGGCGCGAGCACGTCGTCGGCGGCCTCCTCGGACGCCTCGGCCGCGGCGATCTCCCGCTCGAGCGCGGGGATCTCGCCGTACTGGATGCGCGCGGCCGCCTCGAGGTCGCCCTCGCGGAGCAGCCGCTCGGCGTCGGTGCGCAGCGCGTCGAGCCGCGCCTTGAGGTCGCCGACGAGGTTGTGGCCCGCCTTCTCCTTCTCCCACCGCGCGGTGAGCGACGCGAGGTCCTCGCGACGGTCCGCGAGGTCCTTGCGCAGCCGCTCCAGGCGGTCGAGCGACGCGGGGTCGTCCGACTCCTGCAGGACGACCTCCTCCATCTCGAGGCGCGTGACGGCACGCTGGAGCTCGTCGATCTCGACGGGCGAGGAGTCGAGCTCCATGCGCAGGCGCGACGCGGCCTCGTCGACCAGGTCGATCGCCTTGTCGGGCAGCTGGCGGCCGGTGATGTACCGGTCGGACAGGGTCGCGGCGGCGACGAGCGCGGCGTCGGAGATCGTCACCTTGTGGTGCGCCTCGTACCGCTCCTTGAGGCCGCGCAGGATCGCGACGGTGTCCTCGACGGACGGCTCGCCGACGAAGACCTGCTGGAACCGCCGCTCGAGGGCGGGGTCCTTCTCGATGCGCTCGCGGTACTCGTCGAGCGTGGTCGCGCCGACCAGGCGCAGCTCGCCGCGGGCCAGCATGGGCTTGAGCATGTTGCCCGCGTCCATCGCGCCCTCGGACCCGGCGCCCGCGCCGACGACGGTGTGCAGCTCGTCGATGAACGTGACGACCTGCCCCTCCGCGCCCGTGATCTCGGCCAGGACGGCCTTGAGCCGCTCCTCGAACTCGCCGCGGTACTTCGCGCCCGCGACCATCGCCGCGAGGTCGAGGCTGACGAGCCGCTTGCCGCGCAGGGACTCGGGCACGTCACCGGCGACGATGCGCTGCGCGAGCCCCTCGACGACGGCCGTCTTGCCGACGCCCGGCTCGCCGATGAGGACGGGGTTGTTCTTGGTGCGCCGGCTGAGCACCTGCACGACGCGGCGGATCTCCGAGTCGCGCCCGATGACCGGGTCGAGCTTGCCGTCCCGCGCGCGCTGCGTCAGGTCGATGCCGTACTGCTCGAGCGCCTTGAACGTGCCCTCGGGGTTGGGGCTGGTGACGCGGCTGTTGCCGCGGACGTTCGGCAGCGCGGCTGCGAGCGCGTCGCGGCTCGCACCGGCGGAGCGCAGCGCGTCGGCGACGCCGGACTGGCCCGCGGCGAG
>NZ_JAAXOY010000302.1 GCF_012396155.1 Cellulomonas septica
CGCGCGGCCGGCGATCGCGGCGGTCGTCTGGGCGCCCTCGGCGAGCAGGGCGAGCTGCGCGGCGAGCGCCTGGTCACCCCCGGCCTCGGCGGTGAGCCGGGCGACGTGGTCCTGGAACGACTGCTTGTGCACGCGGACGGCGTCGGCGACGGCGGGCGACGTGGCGCCGAGCTCGCCGAACGCGTTGATGAACCCGCAGCCGCGGAACGTGTCGTCGGTGAACCACTCGGCGAGGAAGTCGAAGATCGCGAGCAGGCGCTCGCGCGGGTCGTCGACGCCGCTCAGCGCACCGCTCAGGCCCGCCTCCCAGATCCCGTGCCGCGCGTCGAGCACCGCGAGCACGAGGGCCTCCTTGCCGGGGAACTCGGCGTAGAGGCGTTTGAGGGAGACGCCCGCCGCGGTGCGGACCTCGTCCATCCCGACGGCCTGGATGCCGCGCGCGTAGAAGAGCGCGTCGGCGGCGGCGACGACGCGGTCGCGCGCATCGATCGTCGCGGTCTGCCCGGTCGTCCCGGCCGTCGCGGTCTGCTCGGTCGCCCGCGTCACGGTCCACCGCCCTTCACCGGGCCGTCGCCCGGCGTTCTGCTCCCCGCCCTTGCGCTGAGAACGCTCGTTCTCTAGTGTAGGCGACAGCGGCGGAGAACGATCGTTCTCCCCTCGACGAGAAGGAGCCAGGCCATGGGACGCATCACCGTCGGCACGGAGAACTCGGTCGACATCGAGCTGCACTACGAGGACAAGGGCACGGGCCAGCCGGTCGTCCTCATCCACGGCTTCCCGCTCGACGGCAACTCGTGGGAGGGCCAGACCGCCGCCCTCCTCGACGCCGGCTACCGCGTCGTGACGTACGACCGCCGCGGCTTCGGCCGGTCGAGCCAGCCGTCCGTCGGGTACGACTACGACACGTTCGCCGCCGACCTCAACGTCGTGCTGGAGACGCTCGACCTGCGCGACGTCGTCCTCGTCGGCTTCTCCATGGGCACCGGCGAGGTCGCGCGCTACCTCGGCACGTACGGCTCGACGCGCGTCGCGAAGGCCGCGTTCCTCGCGTCGCTCGAGCCGTTCCTCACCAAGACCGAGGACAACCCCGAGGGTGGCGCGCCGGCGTCGTTCTTCGAGGACATCGCGGCGACCGTCCGCCAGGACCGGTACGCCTACTTCACGGCCTTCTACCAGGACTTCTTCAACCTCGACGAGAACCTGGGCACGCGCATCTCCGAGGAGCAGGTGCGCCACGCGTGGGACGTCGCCGCCGGGTCCGGCTCGGTCGCGTCGGCCGCCGCGCCGCTCACGTGGGGCACGGACTTCCGCGACGACATCCCGAAGGTCGACGTGCCCGCGCTGATCCTGCACGGCACGAGCGACCGCATCCTCGACGTCGACGTGACCGCGCGCCGGTTCGTCAAGGCGCTCCCGTCGGTCGAGTACGTCGAGATCGAGGGCGCGCCGCACGGGCTGCTCACCACGCACACGGCCGAGGTCAACGAGGCGCTGCTCGCGTTCCTCGCGCGCTGACGCCGCACCGGTCGGCGACGGCCGCTCGTCTGCCGCCTGCCCAGCGGCTCCGGGCCGCACAAGACGAGGTGCCCGCCCCTCCCCGGGGCGGGCACCTCGCCGTCCCGACGTGGTCAGGCCGCCTGGCAGGAGACCGTGGCACCCGCTCCGGTCCCCACGCCCTGGAACCCGAAGCCGGTGCCCTGGCCGGCTCGGAGGGCGCCGTTCCACGCCGCGTTCGTGACGGTCATCGGCTGACCGGTGCCCGCCCGCACGCCGTTCCACACCTGCGTTGCCGACGCCCCCGACGGGAGCGTCACCTGCACCCGCCAGCCGTCGAGGGCGCGCTGCGCCGTGACGTCGACGTTCGCGACGAACCCGCCCGGCCACTGGTTGACGACCGTGTAGGTCGCGGAGCACGCGGCCGTCGGGTCCGGCGGCGTCGTGGTGGTGGGTGTGGGCGTCGGGGTGGGGGTCGGCGTCGGGGTGGGCGTGGGTGTCGGCGTCGGCGTCGGTTCCGGTGCGAGGACGAGGTTCCTCTGCTGCACCGTCCACTGCCCGCCGCTGCACAGCCCGCAGCCCGACGTGACGAACGTCCGGCCGGCCTGCGTGTCGCCCTTGAGCTGCCACTTCGCCCACAGCACCGCGGCGCGCCCGAACTCGCCGCCGTTCGGCTGGTCGTACGTCCCGCCGTGGCCCACGGGCAGGTTGCCCATGAACGCCGGCAGGCCCGCCGGCAGCTTGCCCCAGTCGTCCATCGCGTTCGGGTACGCGATGTCGCCCGGGCCGCCGATGAGGTAGGCGATCGGGTGGTCGAGCCGGCGGAGCTGGTAGTCGTCGGCGTCGTTCAGCAGGCCGCTGCTGAAGATCATCGTCGTGGTCACCCGCGGGTCACCCGACACCGCGTAGGCCTCGAGCCCGCCGCACGAGAACCCGGCGACCGCGATCTTCGACGTGTCCACCCGGTCGCGCAGCGGGCTGCCGGTGCGCGACGACTCCGCGACGGCCCAGTCGATCGACTGCGTGAGCCACGACGAGGTCGACGAGCCGCCGCCGTTCGGGCTGCCGTTGGAGATCACGAGGAACCCGTGCGACGCGATCTCGCGCAGGAACGGCAATGCCGACGTGCCGTTCGCCGAGCAGGCGCCGTTGCTCCAGACGAACACCGGCATCTTCCCGGACGGCAGGTTCACGGGCCGGTAGATCGTGTGGTTCGGCAGGCTCGACGAGGTCTCGTAGTCCGCCGGGTACGGCCCGGACCCGCCTGCGGCGGCGGAGGCGGGCGGCAGGACGGCGCTGCCGAGCAGTGCGCCGGTCACCAGCGTGACCGCGAGGGTCGCCCACCTGTGTCGTCGTTGTGCCATCCCACATCCTTCCTCGGGCCCCGGAGTGGCGGCGCGGGCGGTGCTCCTGCGCGCACGGCGAGGCAATGACGTGCTGCTCCACCTTCCCGAAGCGGTTCGTGCGCTGTCGAGGCGGGAAGCGGTGGATCGTCGGTCCGAATCGTTTTTCACCGGTGTAGAGACAAGGCCGGGCGCGCGCGGGGACGTTGCCAGCGGGCTTCTCAACCGATCGGTTGACACGCGCTCCGGAGCGGGTCCATGGTTGTCGTCAACCAGATGGTTGAGGAGGATCCATGGCGGCGACCGACCCGCTCTCCCGTGCGTTCGCGGCGCTCGCCGACCCGACGCGCCGCGACATCGTCGCCCGGCTCGCCGACGGCGACGCGACCGTCGGGCAGCTCGCCGAGCCCTACGACATCACGCTCCAGGCGGTCTCGAAGCACCTGCGCGTGCTCACCGACGCGGGCGTCGTCCGGCGCGACCCGGAGGACCGGCGCGCACCCGTCCAGCTCGACGCGGAGGTGTTCGCGCTCATGACCCGCTGGATCGAGCGGTACCGCCGCCAGGCGGAGGAGCGGTACCGCCGCCTCGACGACCTGCTCGCCGAGCACCCGCCCGGCAGCAGCGCCGGCCGCACCGGCGACGCCGACCTCACCCACCGCACCGACCGCACCACCGGACCCGAAGGAGGCCGCGCATGACCAGCACCCGGCACGAGACCGAGGTCGTCGCCCCCGACGACCTGCCCGTCGTCCGCCTCGTCCGCGAGTTCGACGCGACGCCCGACCGCGTCTTCCGCGCGCACGTCGACCCCGACCTGCTGCTCCGCTGGTTCGGTCCGGCGGACACGCGGACCCGCCTCGACACGTGGGACTGCCGCTCTGCCGGCTCCTACCGCTACACGCACGTCTCCGGCCCGATGGAGCTCGTCTCGTACGGCTCGTTCCACGAGGTCGTGGAGCCGTCGTCGATCGTCCAGACCGTCGCGGTCGAGGGCATGGGCGACGGCGTCGTGCTCGAGCGCTACCGGTTCGAGCCGCTGCCCGACGGCCGGACGCGCCTCACCGTCACGACGCTCGCCGAGGACTTCACGACGCGCGACCAGATCGTCGCGAGCGGCATGGAGCGCGGCGTCCGCGAGGGCCACGAGCGGCTCGACGCGCTCCTCGCGGACGGCTCGGCCGCATGACCGGGACCCAGGCGCCCGTCGGCGCCGACCGGCGACGCGGCATCCGTTCCCGGACCGCGACCGTCCTCACGTGGGTCGCGCGCGCCGCGCTCGCGCTGGTGTTCCTCGGGGCCGGGGCGTCGAAGCTCGCGGGGGAGGCGGCGATGGTCGAGATGTTCGACGACATCGGCGCCGGCCAGTGGCCGCGCCTCCTGGTGGGCGCGCTCGAGGTCGCGGGAGC
>NZ_JAAXOY010000303.1 GCF_012396155.1 Cellulomonas septica
GGCGTCGAGCCGGGCGGCGGTCGGCGTCGGGTCGGGTGGCGGGTCGGCGTCGGGTCGGGTCCGATGGACGGACGGCGGGGCCGGCGAGGCGACACGGTCGGCGAGCCGACGAGACGAGCGCGCGGTCGACGGCCGCCGACCGGACCGACGAGAGGTGGCCCCATGCGGGTGCTGGTGACGAACGACGACGGGATCGACTCCCCCGGACTCACGACGCTCGCGGTCATGGCGGCGGACGCGGGGCACGACGTGGTGGTCGCGGCGCCCGCGCGGGAGTCGTCGGGCGCGAGCGCGTCGCTGCTGGGCGCCGAGCAGGACGGGCGGCTCATCGTCGCGTCGAAGCCGTCGCCGGGCCTGCCCGACGGGATCCCGTCGTTCGCGGTGCGCGCGGCGCCGGGGCTGATCGCGTTCGTCGCCGCGTACGGCGGTTTCGGGCCGAAGCCCGACGTCGTGCTGTCGGGCGTGAACCGCGGCGCGAACACGGGACACGCGGTGCTGCACTCGGGCACGGTCGGTGCCGCGCTCTCGGGCGCGACGCACGGCATCAAGGGCCTCGCGGTGTCGATCGCGTACCACGACCCGCGGCACTGGGAGACGGCGGCGGCGTTCGCGCGGCCGGTCCTCGACTGGGTGGTCGCGCACTGCCCGGGCGACCGCGTGCTCAACCTCAACGTCCCGGACCTGCCGGTCGAGCAGGTGCGCGGGCTGCGCAAGGCGCCGCTGGCGTCGTTCGGTGCGGTGCAGGCCCGCATCCACGAGCTCGAGCACGGCCACCTGCAGCTGACCTACTCGGACGTGGAGATCACGCGTGAGCCCGACACGGACGCGGGGATGCTCGCGCGCGGGTGGGCGACCGTGACGCAGCTGCTGGCCCCGGCCTTCGACGCGGACGCGGAGCTGCCGGAGTCGGGACCCCTGACGACGTCCTGACCCGTCAGGTGCGGGCGATCGCGATGAGCAGCATCGTCACCAGGAACCCGGTGACGAGGTTGAGCCACAGGAACCGCCGCCACCCGGCGTTGGCGCGCTCGCAGTCGTCGTCGGTGACGCGCCAGAACATCGCGGTCGACACGGCGTACGGCAGGGGCAGGACGGCGGCGAGCACGCCGGGCCACGGCACGACGAGCAGCACGGCCGCGGCGGCGACATAGGCGAGGGTCGCGAGCACGACGGTCGGGTGGGCGCCGAGGACGGTCGCGACGGACGAGATGCCGCCCTCGCGGTCGGCGCGCACGTCCTGCACGGCCCCGAACGCGTGCGACGCCATGCCCCACAGCACGAACGCGACGAGCACGGGCCAGACGGTGGGCGCGGACATGTCCGCGGCGACCAGCACGAGCGCGTAGAGCAGCGGCCCGACGAAGTGCATCGCGGAGGTGAACGAGTCGAGGAACGGTCGCTCCTTGAACCGCAGCACGGGCGCGGAGTACGCGACGACGAGGGACAGCACGAGCGCCAGCACGGCGGTCGCGGCGACCGACCCGACGGCGACGAGGTAGACCACGAACGGCACGACGGACAGCGCGCTGGCCCACAGGATCCGCCGGTGCACGGCCCGGGCCCGCTCGGGTGCGACGAGCCCGCCCTCGATCCCGCCCTTGCGCGGGTTGCGCAGGTCGGACGCGTAGTCGAACACGTCGTTCACGCCGTACATCAGCAGGTTGTACGGCACGAGGAAGAACAGCGTCCCGACGACGAGCGTCAGGTCGATCCGCCCCTGCGTGGCCATGAGATAGCCCGCGGCGAACGGGTAGGCGGTATTGATCCAGGAGAACGGCCGCGACGCGGCGAGGACCTCCTTCACGCCGGCCCCTCGACGTCCGTCCGACCGGCCGGCGAGCCCGCCACGCGCGGCCTGCGCCGACCCAGGACGGTCCACAGCACGGGCATCCCGACGGCGGCGGCGATCGCGTACGCGAAGTCCTCGATCGGCGCGCCGAGGACGTACACGCCGAGGATCTTGTCAGGGGCGTACACGTACAGGTCGGCGGCGATCATGAGCGTGTCGAACACCGCGGTCAGCACGCACAGGTGCACGACGGTCCAGACGACGGGCCACCCGCGCAGCCGCCGCAGCGTGGGCCACGACACCGCGAGCAGCACCACGAGGACCGCGACGTTGAGGACGATGTTCGTCACGCGGCACCCCCGTCCCGGCCCGACGGCCCCGACGACCCCGAACCACCCGCCGCGCCCGACGTCCCCGGCGTCCCCGACCCGTGCTCCGCGTCGTGCAGCGCCCGTGCCCCCGCCGCGCGCAGCGAGGCGGTCCGGTCGAACCACCGCCACGCGAGCAGCGCGACGTAGCAGAGCAGCGTGAGGAAGAAGACCTCCTCGACCGGCAGCTCGGGCGCGAGCAGGATCCCGGTCATGTGCGGCGAGTCCCCGCGGGCGAAGATCCCGAGCAGCAGCCCGGCGACGTCCCACAGCAGGAACGCGGCGACGCCGATCCCGACCGTCCACCCGGCACGTCGCGGGTCGTCCCAGAACGCGAGGCGGAAGCGCCGATCGAGCAGGGCGAGGCCACCGAGGGACAGCAGCAGCGCCCCCAGGTAGGCGAGTCCCGTCATGCGCCCGACCGTACGCCGGACCACAGCCCGGCCGGGCGTGCCGCGTCGAGGAACCCGCGGCGCAGGGGTGCGGGCAGCGGGCGCGTCGACGTCTCCCCCAGCAGCCGCTTCGCGACGAGCTCGGCGCTGATGAGGCACATCGGCAGCCCGACGCCGGGGATGGTCCCGCCGCCGACGTGCAGCAGGTTCGGCACGCGCGCGGACGCGTCGCCGGGCCGGAACATCGCGCTCTGCGCCAGCGTGTGCTCCATGCCGAGCGCGGTGCCGCGCCACGCGGACAGGTCGCGCGCGAAGTCCGCGGGGGCGACGACGTGCCGCGTCACGACGCGGTCGCGCAGGCCCGGCACCCCCGCCCACGACCCGACCTGGTCCAGGAACCGGTCGGCGTGCCGCTCGACGACCTCACGCTCGGGGCTCCCGGGCGGGCCGTCGCCGAGGGACGCGTCGGCGGGGAACGGCACGAGCAGGAACAGGTTCTCGTGCCCGGGCGGCGCGGCGGTGGGGTCGGTCGCGGTGGTGCGCGACGCGTACACGGACGCGACCTCGGGCACGCGCAGGTCGGCCGGCGCGGTGGACCGCCCGGTGCCGAGGATGTCGTCGAAGTTGCCGGGCCAGTCGCGCGTGAAGAACAGCGAGTGGTGCGCGAGCTCGGGCAGCGCGCCGCGGACGCCGGCCATCACGAGCAGCGCGGAGATCCCCGGCCCGTGCCACTCCCACGACGCGGCCGGGTGGTCGCTGTGCCGCGGTTCGAGCAGCGCGGTCTCGGTGTGGTGCCGGTCGGCGCCGGAGACGACGACGTCGGCCTCGACGAGCTCCCCGCCGGCGAGCCGCACGCCGCGCGCGACACCGGTGCGCCGCGGGTTGCGGGCGGTCCGCGGGACGTCGTCGACCTCGATCGCGACGACGTCGGCACCGGTCCGGATCTCGACGCCCTCACGCACGGCGAGCCGCTCGAGCGCCTCCATCACGGTGTACATGCCGCCGCGCGGGTACTGCACGCCGTCGACGAGGTCGAGGTGGCTCATGAGCGAGTACAGCGCCGGGACGCGGTAGGGCGACGAGCCGAGGAAGACCGCGTGGTACCCGAGCGCCTGCCGCAGCACGGGGTGCTCGACGGTCGTCGAAATCCTCTCGGCGAGGGTGTGCGTCAGCAGGTCGACGAGCGTCCCGGCGCGCCGCACGACGGGCGCGGACAGCAGCCGGTCAGGCCGCTGGAACGTGGTCCACAGGAAGTGGTCGAGCGCCGTCCGGTAGGCCGTCGACGCCTCCGCGGCGTACCGCCGCACCGCCTCGCCCGCGCCGGGCTCCATCGCCTCGAAGGTGGCCCAGTTCGTCTCGGGGTCGCCCGTGAGGTCGAAGCCGCCCGCAGGACCGCCGGCGACGTCCGGCTCGGTGAACAGCCGGTACGCCGGGTCGAGGCGCACGAGGTCGAGGTGGTCCTCGACGTGCTCCCCCAGCAGGGCGAACGCGTGCGCGAACACCTCGGGCATGAAGTACCAGGACGGCCCGGTGTCGAACCGGAACCCGTCGAGCTCGAGGGTGCCCATGCGCCCGCCGACGCGGTCGTGCCGCTCGAGCAGCGTGACCTGCGCGCCGCCTCGCGCGAGCAGCGCGGCCGTCATGAGCCCGCCGATGCCGCCGCCCACGACGACGACGCGACCGACCGGGCCGCCGT
>NZ_JAAXOY010000304.1 GCF_012396155.1 Cellulomonas septica
CGCGCGCCGGCGTCTGGCTTGCGGCGGTGCTGGGGCCCGTGCTGCTGCTGACGCTGGTCGGCGCGTGGTGGCTGTGGCCGTCGGCGGACGCACGCCCGCCCGTGCTCGACACGACCGGGCCGGGCGTCACGTACACGACGGGCGAGCTCACGGAGGTCCGGCCCGACGCGACGGGGATGGACCAGGCGTCCGCGCGGCTGGCCGACGGCGAGGTCGTCGACCTGCACGTGCCCCCCGAGTACGTGCCCGAGGTCGCGGTGGGTGACCGGGTGCGGGTCGCGGCGATGTCCACGGCCGACGTCGGGGACCTCACGGACGTCACCGCGCAGCCGACGCTCACGACGACGTACCTGTTCGTCGACTTCGAGCGCGGGCCGCCGATGCTGCTGCTCGCCGCGGTGTTCGCGGGGCTCGTCGTGCTGGTCGCGCGCTGGCGCGGGCTCGCGGCGCTCGCGGGGATGGTGGTCGGCCTGCTCGTCGTCGGGGTGTTCACGCTCCCGGCGCTGCTCCAGGGGCAGCCGGCGGTGCCGGTCGCGCTCGTGACGAGCGTCGTCATCATGTACGCCGTGCTCTACCTGGCCCACGGCGTGTCCGTCCGCACGTCGACGGCCCTGGCCGGCACGCTCGTCGGGCTCGTCGCGACGGCTGCGATCGCGGCGTGGGCGAGCGGGTCCGCGCACCTCACCGGGCTGTCGGGCGAGTACGCGCTCGACCTCATGTCGGCGGCGCCCGAGGTGCGGCTGCGGTCGGTGCTGCTGTGCGGCATGGTCCTGGCCGGGCTGGGCGTGCTCAACGACGTGACGATCACGCAGGCGTCGGCGGTGTGGGAGCTGCACGCGGCGCGACCGGGCAGCACGTGGCGCGAGCTCGTCGGGCGGGGGATGCGGATCGGGCGCGACCACATCGCGTCGACCGTCTACACGATCGTGTTCGCCTACGTCGGCGCGGCGCTGCCGCTCGTGCTGCTCGTCAGCCTCACCGACCGCGGGCTGCTGGGCGTGCTGAGCAGCGGGGACATCGCCGAGGAAGTCGTGCGCACGCTCGTCGGGTCGATCGGGCTGGTGCTCGCGATCCCCGTGACGACGGTCCTCGCGGCCGTCCTGGTCCGGCGCAGCGCGACGGGCACGGCGACGCGTCCCGACGACGGGCACGGCGACGCCCCGGACGGTCCCGCACCCGGAACCCGTGGCACCGACCGCGCACACCACCCGCGGTCCGGTGAGGACACGGCGGACGACGCCCGCGCGGAGGTGTCGTCGTGACGCTCGACGCCCTACCTGCGACGCGGACCCGCCGCGCGGGGACGCCGCGCACCGCCGTCGTCCTCGTCGTCCTCGTGGTGCTCGCGACGCTCGGTGCGCTCGTCGGGACGCTCGCGACGTGGCCCACCGACGAGAGCCGTCCGGAGACGGGCTTCGTCGACGTCGACGTCGAGCGCGTGTCCGCGACCGTCACGGGCTCGCGCTGGGACACGTGCGACGGCACGGTCGAGGACATGGCCCCCGACGGGTCGGTCCCGTCGACCGTCCGCTGCCTGCACGTGACCGCGGAGGTCGACGCCGGCAGCGAGGCGGGCACGTCGGTCGAGGTCATCGCGACGTCGGGACTCACGCGCGCCGACGTCCCGCCCGGCACCGCGGTCGTCCTGGAGCACTACCCGTCCGACGAGAACGGCGACGAGGTCTGGGCGTGGGGCGACTTCCGGCGCGGGGTGCCGCTCGCGACGTTCGCGCTCGCGTTCGCGCTCGTCACGGTCCTCGTCGCGGGGATGCGCGGGTTCCGGGCGCTCGTCGGTCTCGCGATCGCGTTCGTCGTGCTCGCCGTGCACCTCGTGCCCGCGCTGGTCCAGGGCCAGCCGGCGCTCGTCGCGACGCTGTCCGCGGCGACGCTCGTCGTCGTCGCCGTGCTGTATCTCGCGCACGGGTTCTCGCTGCGGACCACGACCGCGCTGCTCGGCACCCTCGGCGGCCTGCTCATGGTGACCGTGCTCGGCGTCGTGGGTGCGCGCATGGCGCACCTGCACCCCGGCTCGACCGAGGACACCTACCAGCTCGCACGCCTGCTCGGCGACGACGGCGTCCGGATCCTGCAGGGCGTGTTCCTCAGCGGCGTCGTGCTCGCGGGCATCGGCGTGCTCAACGACGTGACGATCACGCAGGCCTCGGCCGTGTTCGAGCTGCGGTCCTCCGACCCGGCCGCGTCGTGGCGCGGGCTGTTCGCGCGCGGCATGCGGATCGGCCGCGACCACATCGCGTCGACCGTCTACACGATCGCGTTCGCGTACGCGGGTGCGTCGCTCCCCGTCCTGCTGCTCCTGGAGCTCTACGACCAGCCGCTCGGCATGACGCTGACGTCCGGCGCCTTCGCGGAGCAGATCGTCAGCACGCTCGCAGGCTCGATCGGCCTCGTGCTGGCCATCCCCCTGACGACGGCCGTCGCCGCCGTCGTCGCCACGCGCCTGGCGCCGAAGCACGTGTCCGGCGGCGGCCACCGCCACTGACGCTCGGCGACCGCCGCCCACCGCCGCGGGGACGACGAAGGCCCGGTCACCGTGAGGTGCCGGGCCTTCGTGCTGGAGCCGCCTTGGGGAATCGAACCCCAGACCTTCTCATTACGAGTGAGACGCTCTGCCGACTGAGCTAAGGCGGCGTCGCCGTCCCCGTGGGCGGACCCCCGGAGCAACGAGCGCGCCCACTGTACCCGGCGCAGGCCCCTGGCTCCAAAGCGGCTAGCAGCGGGTGCCGTCGGGCGGGACGGTGCCGGTGAGGATGTACGCGTCGACGGCGTCGGCGACGCAGTCGTTGGACGAGCCGTAGGCGGTGTGGCCCTCGCCCTCGTAGGTGAGCAGCGTCGCGGTGGACAGGGTCGTCGCGAGCTTCTCGGCCCACGCGTACGGCGTCGCGGGGTCGTTCGTCGTGCCGACGACGAGGATCGGGGCGGTCGCGTCCTTCGCGGAGTAGTCGTCGAGACCGCCGACGACGGGCACTGGCCAGTCGGCGCAGATGGTGCCGCCGTAGGAGAAGAACGAGCCCATGGTCGGCGCGACGGCCTCGATGCGGTCGGCCTGCGCGCGCATCTCGGCGGGGTCGGCGCTCTGCCGGTCGTCGAGGCAGCCGATCGCCCAGAACGCCTCGGTCGCGTTGGTCGAGTAGGTGCCGTCGGCCTCGCGGTCGAAGTACGCGTCGGCGAGCTGCAGCAGGATCGAGCCGTCGTTCTCGTGGATCGCCGCGTCGAGCGCCTGCGTGAGGTACGGCCACGACGGCTGCGAGTAGAGCGGCAGCGCGATGCCGTAGAACGCGAGCGAGCCGGTGAGGCGTCGGTCGCCGCCGGTCGGCAGCGGGTCGGCGACGGCGTGGTCGAGCAGCGAGCGGATCTGGCCCATCGCCTGGTCGACGTCGCCGGTCAGCGGACAGCTCGCACCGGCCAGGCAGTCGGTGACGTAGGCGCGCAGCGCGTTCTCGAAGCCCTGCGCCTGCCCCTCGGCGAGCTCGTCGGCCGTGAGGGTCGGGTCGAGGGCGCCGTCGAGGACGAGCCGGCCGACGCGCAGCGGGAAGAGGGCGGCGTACGTCGCGCCGAGCTGCGTGCCGTACGAGTAGCCGAGGTACGTGAGGGCGTCGTCGCCGAGCGCCGCGCGCAGCACGTCGAGGTCGCGTGCGGCGCTCACCGTGTCGACGTGCGCGAGCGTCTGGCCGGACCGCTCCTGGCACGCCTTGCCGACACCGCGGAAGACGTCGATCGCCTCCTGGATGCCCGCGTCCGTCGAGTAGTCCGCGTCGTACGCGACGACCGTGTCGAGGTCCTTGCCGTCCAGGCAGGTGATCGGGCTGGAGCGCTGCACGCCGCGCGGGTCGAACGCGACGAGGTCGAGCTGGCGCAGCACGTCCTCGCTGATCATCGACGCGGCCTGGTCGAGGAAGTCCACGCCCGAGACGCCGGGGCCACCCGGGTTGACGAGGAGCGAGGCGACCGCCGAGCCGCCGGTCGCGGGGCGACGGGCCAGCGCGATGCCGATGGTGGCGCCGGACGGGTCGGCGTAGTCGAGCGGGACGGTCGCGGTCGCGCACTCGCCCTGCGCGCACGTCGTCCACTCGAGCTGCTGGTCGTAGAACGGTGCGAGCGCCTCGTCCGGGGCGCCCGACGTCGCGGCGGACGTCGGCACCTGCGCCTGGTTCTTCGCCGGGACGCAGCCGCCGAGCACGAGGACGACGACCGCGCTCAGCGCGGCGACGGCGACGGCGGCG
>NZ_JAAXOY010000305.1 GCF_012396155.1 Cellulomonas septica
CTCGCGTCCGGGGCGCTGACGCGCGAGGGCGCGGTCGAGACGCTCGTGACCGCCACCGTCCGGGCCGTGCGGCGCGCCGGCCGCGCGCAGCTCGCGCACCCGCTGTCCCTGCTGCCGAAGATCGGCCTCACCGAGGACGACGTGCCCGACGACCTGCTCGACGAGCTCGCCGCCGTCGCGGTCGCGACCGGCACTCCGGTCGAGGTCAACGAGAAGTGGCGCTGCCCCGGACCGCGCGTGCGAGCCCGGTGGGCGGACGCGGGCGTCGCGCTCGTCGCGTCGACCGACGCGCACGTCGCGGACGACGTCGGCCGGTACGCGTGGCTGCGCGAGGCCCTCCGGGAGGACGCGTGACGACCGGACGCGCGACGTGCCGGGCCGCGACGCGCCCGATGTGCTGCGGTGCGACGCCGCGGACGGGCAGGCTGGACGCATGACCGACGACGACACGACCGTGGGACCCACCGAGCCGGGCGCGGGCACCCGCGTGCTGGTCGTCGACGACGAGCCCGACGAGCGCGCGCTGCTCGCGACCCACCTGCGCCGCGCGGGCTGCGAGGTGCTCGAGGCGCCGTCGGCGGAGGCCGCGCTCGCCGACGAGCAGCAGCTCGACGTCGACGTCGCGTTCGTCGACCTGCGCCTGCCCGGCATGGGCGGCTGGGAGCTCGTCGAGGAGCTGCACCGGCTCCGTCCCGGCCTGCCGGTCGTCGTCACCTCGGTGCTCGACGCGCACGACTACCCGGACGTCGAGGCGACGCTGCCGAAGCCGTTCGTCGGGGAGAGCGTGCGCACGGCCCTCGAGCAGGCGATGCGGGACCGCCGGTGACGTCGTCGTACCGCGCGCCGCTGCCGCCCGTGCCTGCGGGCGGGGGGTCGCGGCTCCTGACGAAGATCGCGTCGCGCCTGGGCGACGACGCGAACGTCGTCGAGCGCCAGCTGCCCTTCCTGGGCGTCTACCTGGTCGCCGTCCTCACGCTGTGGATCCCGTCGATCCCCGTGACCGTCCCGTGGGCGGTCTGGGTGTCCGCGGCGATCGCCGTCTCTCTCGCCGTCGTGGCCCGGATCGTGCGCTGGCGCGACGAGCCCGAGTGGACGCAGGACCTGCTCCCGATCATGCAGATGGTCTGCGTCGCGTTCCTGCGGGCCGGCACCGGCGGCGTCGGGTCGATGTACACGACGATGATCTTCCTGCCCGTGCTGGCGCTGTCGGCGCAGCGCGGCTGGCGCGGCCCGATCATCTCCGTGATCGGCGTCAACCTCGTCATCCTGCTGCCGCCGCTCCTCGACACGGGCGCCGGGATCGACTCGCTCGTGCTGGTCAGGGGGATGTTCGTGTCCCTGGTCGCGCTCGTCGTGTCCGTGACGGCGCACGAGGTGACGGAGCGGCTGCGCGCGCGGACCGAGGCCGTGTCGGTCATGCGCGACCGCGAGCAGGAGATGGTCGAGCGCATGCGTGCCGACGCGTTCGAGCTCGCGCGCGTCGCCGACGCCCGTCGCGCCGCGCGCGACGAGCTCGTCTCGATCATCGACTCCGCGACCGAGCAGGCGATCATCGCGACCGACGCGACCGGGATGATCCGCGTCTTCAACGCGGGAGCCGAGCGGCTGCTCGGCTTCGGCCAGGGCGAGGTCGTCGGCCGGAAGCGCATCACCGACCTGTACGCCGACGTCACGGAGCCGACGGGCAACCAGCCGCGCGCGCCCGGCTCGGTCGCCGCGCGGCTGCTCGAGTCGATCGTGACGCCCGGGGACGACGGGCGCGGGTCGCGCGACGCGACGTACCGCCGCCGCGACGGGACCGACGTGACGGTCAAGCTCGCGGTGACCCGACGGCTCGACGTCGACGGCAGCATCGCGGGGTACGTCGTCGTCGCGACCGACGTGACGGCCGAGCGCGAGGCGTCGCGGCTCAAGGACGAGTTCGTCAGCCTGGTGAGCCACGAGCTGCGCACCCCGCTGACGTCCGTGCTCGGGTACCTCGAGCTGCTGCTCGACGGCACGGACGAGCTCACCGAGGAGCAGCGCAGCTACCTCACGGTGATCGAGCGCAACGCGCGCCGCCAGCTCCGCCTGGTCGGCGACCTGCTGCTGACCGCGCAGGTCGACGCGGGCACGTTCGCGATCTCGCCGCGCGGCATCGACCTCGCCGACGTCGTGACGGGCTCGGTCGCGTCCCTCGGACCGGTCGCCGAGCAGGCGGGCGTGCGCCTCACGACGACCGTCGCACCCGCCCCGGTCACCGCCGACCCGGGACGGCTCTCGCAGGTCGTCGACAACCTCGTCTCCAACGCCGTGAAGTTCACGCCGGCGGGCGGCGAGGTGCACCTCGCGGTGGGTCCGACGCCCGACGGCGGCGCGGCCCTGTCGGTGCGCGACACGGGCATCGGCATCGCGCCCGACGAGCTCAGCCGCCTGACGACCCGGTTCTTCCGCGCGACGTCCGCGACGCGTCGCGCCATCCCCGGCGTCGGTCTGGGGCTCGCGATCGCTCGGGCCGTGGTCGACGCGCACGGCGGGCTGCTCGACATCGAGAGCACGCTGGGCGAGGGGACGACGTTCGTCGTGACGCTCCCGGCGGCCCCGCCTCCCGACGCGCACGCCTGACGCGCGAGCGACCACTCCCTGCGCCGGTCGCGTGCCCTCGCGCGGCGTCCGGCGCTCCGACCGCCGGCACCGGACGAACCGGATGTATCTGGACACCTGCCCGGGATTCCTTCTGCCCGTGCGCCCGACGCGGCGCCTCGTGACAGTGCACGGAACCCCGTGCCGGACCCGAAGGATCACCCATGTCGTCAGTCAGCCCCGCCCTCGGACCGGACCCCCGCCCGACCGGCGCCGCCGCCGTCCGCGCGCTGCGCGACGCCGTCCCCGCCGTGCACCTGCCCGGCACCGACGGCTACGCGCGGCTCACCGCCACCTCGAACCTCACGCGCCGCGTGAGCCCGCTCGCCGTGGTCGAGGCCACCGGTGCGGCGGACGTGAGCGCGACGCTGCGCATCGCCGCGGCGTTCGGCGTGCAGGTCGGCGTGCAGAGCACCGGCCACGGCGCGACCGAGGAGATGCGCGACGCGGTCCTCGTGCACACCGCCGCGCTCGACGAGCTCACGGTCCACGCCGAGGAGCGCTGGGCGCGCGTCGGTGCGGGCGTCCGCTGGGAGCGGGTGCTCGAGGCGACGGCACCGCACGGGCTCGCGGCCCTGTGCGGGTCCTCGCCCGACGTCGGCGTCGTCGGCCTGCTCACGGGTGGCGGGCTCGGGCCGGTCGCCCGCTCGCACGGCCTGTCGTCCGACACCGTGCGCGCGTTCGAGGTCGTCACGGGCGACGGCGTGCTGCGCCGCGTCACGCCCGACGAGCACCCGGACCTGTTCTGGGGCCTGCGCGGCGGCAAGGGCACGCTCGGCATCGTGACCGCGGTCGAGATCGACCTGATCGAGCTGCCCGAGGTGTACGGCGGCGGCCTCTGGTTCGCCGAGGCCGACGTCCCCGCGGTCCTGCGCACGTGGGGCCGGTGGTGCGAGCTGCTGCCCGAGGAGGGCACCACGTCCGCCGCCGTGATGCGGCTGCCCGACATGGACCCGTTCCCCGCACCGCTGCGCGGTCAGGTCACGCTGCACGTGCGCTTCGCCTGGACCGGTGACCCGGCGGTCGGCGAGGAGATGATCCGCGCGATCCGCGCGGTCGCCGCACCCGTCCTCGACACGGTCGGCGTCATGCCGTACGCCGCGCTCGGCGCGATCCACGCCGACCCGGTCGACCCGATGCCGCTGCACGAGTCCCACCACCTGCTGCACGGCTTCGGCGTGGACGGTGCCGACCGGCTGCTCGAGCTCGTCGGTCCGGGCGTCGACTCGGCGCTCGCCGTCGTCGAGGTCCGCCAGCTCGGCGGCCGCGTCCGCGAGGGCGAGCCGTGCGCGTACGCGCACCGCGACGCCGCGTACAGCGTCTTCGCGGTCGGCCTCATGATCCCCGAGGTCGCGCAGGTCGTGACGCGGGACGCCGCGCGCGTCGCGGTCGGGCTGGGCCCCTGGGTCGCCGAGGGCGGCCTGCCGAACTTCACCGACGCGGCCGGCACGGCGTGGGCGGACCGGGTGTTCACCCCGCTCGTCGCGCGCCGCCTGCGGTCGCTCGCCCGCACCTACGACCCCGCGGGCGTGCTCCTCGCGGCCCGCGGCGTGCGCGCGGCCTGATCAGTCGCGGGCGTCCCCGCGCGTCGACCACGGACCGGACGGCGCGCGCGGGG
>NZ_JAAXOY010000306.1 GCF_012396155.1 Cellulomonas septica
CGCCGCGGCGTCGTCGCGGGGATGAGGTCCGCACCGGGGATGCCGACCTTCGTCGTGGGCGTGACGACCGGGACGTCCGGGACCCGGGCGCCGACGGTCGTCGCCGGCGCCCGGGCGGGGGTCAGACGGTGCGCGTGGTCTGCGCGTAGGTGAGGCGCGGCGCGCGCGGGTGGTGCGTGCCGTCGCCCTCGCGGTGGCCGACGTTGACGACGAACAGCGAGCGCCAGCCGGTGCCGGCGAGGAGGTCGGCGTCGATCCCGTCGGCGTCCATGCCGCCCATGGGGCCGGCGTCGAGACCGGCGGCGCGCAGGCCGACGATGAAGTACCCGGCCTGGAGGAGCGCGTTGGTGCGGGCCATCTGCTCGCGCTGCTCGACCTGCGGCTCGAGCGCGTCGGCGAGCGCGGCCATGTGCGGCGCGAGGACGGGCAGGTGCGCGTGGAAGCCGGGGTCGGCGGCGAGCACGATCGAGACGGGCGCGGCGAGGACGCGCTCGCGGTTGCCCTCGGCCATGTGCCCGGCGAGCCGGGCGCGGGCCTCGGGGCTGCGGACGACGAGCAGGCGCAGCGGCGTGGTGTTGAGGGCGGTGGGGCCCCACTTGACCAGGTCGTACACGGCGGCGATCTGCTCGTCGGTGACCTCGTCGGAGGTGAAGGCGCCGACGGTGCGGGCCTCGCGGAAGAGGAGGTCGGCCACGTCGTCGGTGACGGCGAGGTCGGGCGTCGGGAAGTCGAGGCCGTCCAGGACGGTCGTGTCGGTGGTCATGTGTCGTTGAATCATCAACTAGCGCAGGGGATTCCACGACGCGGCCGTGACGCTGCTCACACCGTCCGCCCACCTATCCTGGGGCACATGTCTGCGACCGGCGCCCAGCCCCTCGTCCTCGGGATCGAGACGTCCTGCGACGAGACCGGCGTCGCCCTCGTCCGCGGCCACGACCTGCTGGTCGACGCGGTCGCGAGCTCGGTCGACGAGCACGCGCGGTTCGGCGGGATCATCCCCGAGATCGCCTCGCGTGCCCACCTCGACGCGATGGTCCCGACGATCGAGCGCGCGCTCGCGACCGCCGACGTGTCGCTCGGCGAGGTCGACGCGATCGCCGTCACCGCGGGTCCGGGCCTGGTCGGGCCGCTCACGGTCGGCGCCTCCGCCGCCAAGGCCCTCGCGCTCGCGCTCGACAAGCCGCTCTACGGCGTCAACCACGTGATCGGGCACGCGGTGGTCGACGAGCTCGTCGACGGGCCGTTCCCGGAGCGCGTCATGGCGCTCGTCGTGTCGGGCGGGCACTCGTCGCTGCTGCTGATCGACGACACGGTGAACGTCACCGAGCTCGGCTCGACGCTCGACGACGCCGCCGGGGAGGCCTTCGACAAGGTCGGTCGCCTGCTCGGCCTGCCCTACCCGGGCGGCCCGCACATCGACCGCCTCGCACGGGACGGCGACCCGCACGCGATCCGGTTCCCGCGCGGCCTCACGGCGCCCAAGGACCAGGCGAAGCACGCCACGGACTTCTCGTTCTCCGGGCTGAAGACGGCGGTGGCCCGCTGGGTCGAGGCCCGCCAGGACGCGGGCGAGGAGATCCCCCTGAACGACGTCGCCGCGTCGTTCGCGGAGGCCGTCGCGGACGTGCTGACCGCCAAGACGATCGCCGCGTGCCGCGCGCACGGCGTCTCGACGCTCGTCGTCGGGGGCGGCTTCTCGGCCAACTCGCAGCTGCGTGACATGGCCGCGAAGCGCTGCGCCGAGGCGGGCGTCGAGCTGCGGATCCCGCCGATCCGCTACTGCACGGACAACGGCGCGATGATCGCGGCGCTCGGCTCGGCCGTCGTGCGCCGCGGCCTGCCGCCGTCGTCGCTCGACCTGCCGGTCGACTCGTCGATGCCGCTCACGCAGGTCCTGGTCTGACGCGGACCCGTCATGCGGGTCCTGGTCCGACGTCGACCCGCTCAGGCGGGTGACCACGCGCGCCACGCGCGCGACCCGAGCACGAACGTCACGGCGAACACGCCCGCGCCCAGCACCAGCCACTGCCACGACACCGAGGTCTCGACCCCCAGGGCGTCGGCGGTCGCGGTGTACTCGGTCGTGGCGCCGAGCGTCGTCCGCGTGAGCGTGCCGCCGCCGAGGTCGAGCAGCGTGTCGAGCGTCCCGAGCGCGTACGCGAACGCGAGGTAGACCAGGGCGCCGACGGCGAGCCCGGCCCAGACGCCGCCGGTCGCCCAGCGCGGCGTCCGCCGACCGAGCTCGGCGAGGTAGCCCTCGGCGAGCACGCGCGGGTGGCCGAGGCCGGCGACGGCGGCGCGCATGCCGATCTGCTCGGCGGTCGCCGTGACCTCGCGGCGCACGTCGCGGACCAGCGCGCGGTCCTGGGGGTGGTCCTGGACGGCCCACGAGAACCGCGTGAGGTAAACCTCGCGGACCAGGCGGTCGCTGAGCGAGAGGGTGGTCATCGGGTCCTCCGGGAAGGGTCGTCGTCGGGCGCCGGTGCGGCGTCGGGGTCGGTGGGGGAGTCGGCGTCGAGCACGCGCGCGACGGTGGCCGCGAGGCGCTGCCAGGAGCGCTGCGCACGCGCGAGCTCGGCGGTCCCGGCGTCGGTCGGCACGTAGTACTTGCGTGCGGGGCCGGCCGACGACGCGACGAGCCGCGACGAGACGCGGCCCTCGCGCTCGAGCCGGTTGAGCACCGGGTAGAGCGTCCCCGCGGCGAGGTCGGTGAGCCCCGCGTCCTGGAGGCGCGTGACGAGCTCGTAGCCGTAGGACTCGCCGCGGCCGAGCGCCGCGAGCACGAGCATGGGCAGGACGCCCTTGAGGAGCTGGGGGTCGCGGTCGTCGTCCACGCGTCGAGGCTATGCCCGCTAGTAGGTGATGACAAGTAGCAGGCGACGACATCACCCGGTCGACCCTTTTCCGGGTGATTGACACGGTTTGTCCGGCCGGTTCCACTGGACGCGAGCCCAGGAGTCGCCATGTCCTCGCACGACCGCCCCCGCCACGAGCCCCGCCACACCCGCCCGGACCGACCGCACGCGCCCGCGCACGCCCTCCCGGTCGCCTTCCGCGAGGCCCGGCGCCGCCGCCGCACCGCCGTCGTGCTCCTCCTCGTCGCGGGCCTCGTCGGCTGGGGGCTCGCGGCCGCACCCGCCGGCGCGGCCGAGCCCGCGCCGTTCACGTTCGTCGTGCTGCCCGACACCCAGAACTACGTGAGCACCTCCGCGAACCAGGCGACCATGGGCGTCCAGACGCGGTGGATCGCCGACCACGCCGACGAGCTCGACGTCGCGTTCGTGTCGCAGGTCGGCGACCTCGTCGGCGTCGACACCGCGGACGTGCAGTGGCAGCGGGCGTCGCAGCACATGGCCGTGCTCGACACGGCAGGTGTGCCGAACGCCGTCCTGCCGGGCAACCACGACATGAACCTCACGACCGGCGAGGCACCGCTGTACCGGCAGTACTTCCCGCCGAGCCGGTACGCGGAGGCGTCGTGGAACGGCGCGACGGCGTCGTACGGCGGGTACCTCGGCCAGGGGCTGTTCGGGCCCGACCCCGTCGACCGGCAGAACATGGACTCGTTCGCGCTGTTCACCGCGGGCGGCATGGACTTCCTGCTGCTCAGCCTCGAGATGAACGCACCCGATTCGGCGCTCGAGTGGGGTCGTCGCGTGCTCGCCGCCTACCCCGAGCGGCGCGCGATCGTCGCGACGCACTCCTACGTCGACACCGCGGGCGGGCTCACGACGCAGGTCGCACGCGCCGACGGCGGCAACAGCGGCCGTGCGATCTGGGAGGAGCTCGTCCGCCCGTCGTGCTCGGTCTTCCTCGTCGTGTCCGGGCACTTCAGCGAGGGCGACCTGGGCGAGGCGCGTCGCACCGACACCAACGCGTGCGGGCAGCCCGTGCACGCGGTGCTCACCGACTACCAGGACCGTGCCAACGGCGGCGACGGCTGGTTGCGGTACTACACGTTCGACCCCGCGGCCGACGAGATCCGCGCGACGACGTACTCGCCGACGCTCGACCGCTACGAGACCGACGCCGACAGCCAGTTCACGCTGCCGTACGCGATGACCGGCACGCCGCCCGACCCGGACCCCGGGCCGCTCGCCGCCGACGCGTTCGGGCGGACCGTGACGGGTGGCTGGGGCAGCGCCGACAGGGGCGGGCCGTGGTCGGTCGGCGGCGGGAC
>NZ_JAAXOY010000307.1 GCF_012396155.1 Cellulomonas septica
CGCTCGCCGCGGTGCGCTCCGCGGTGCGTGTCGCGACGAACCACGAGATGGCGCCGCGCGGCGCGAGCGCGCGTCAGGTGCTGGGCGGCCTGCGCCGGGTCGTCCGCCTGCGCAGCGCGCCGCCCGTGCGTGACGACGTCGTCGTGCGCTAGGCACGCCGCACGAGATGCCCGACGTGTCGGATTCACCCGGTATGACGTGTCTTCCACCCGTCTGGCGGCGGCATCGGGAACGCCGCGACGCTAGCGTGGCGTGACACACCGTCGTCTTTCCAGGGGGACTCCTATGCGCATCTCCGTCATCGGCTGCGGCTACCTCGGTGCCGTCCACGCTGCCTGCATGGCCAAGCTCGGTCACGAGGTCATCGGCATCGACGTCGACCCGCGGAAGGTCGCGGCGCTCGAGGCGGGCGAGGCGCCGTTCTTCGAGCCGGGCCTGCCGGAGCTGCTGAAGGAGACGAAGGCGACCGGCCGGCTGTCGTTCAGCACGGACATGGCAGATGCGGCGGGTGCGCAGGTGCACTTCCTGTGCGTGGGGACGCCGCAGGTGCACGGCGAGTTCCGGGCGGACCTGTCGTACGTGGAGTCGGCGTTCGAGGCGCTCAAGCCGTACCTGTCGGGCGGCGACGTCGTGGCGGGCAAGTCGACCGTCCCCGTCGGGACGGCGGAGAACCTGGCGGACCGGCTGACGGGCACGGGCGCGACGCTCGTGTGGAACCCGGAGTTCCTGCGCGAGGGCTTCGCGGTGAAGGACACGCTGCACCCGGACCGCCTGGTCTACGGCCTGCCGACGGACGACGAGGGCGTCCCGACGGCGGACGGCGACGCGGCGAAGGCGCTGCTCGACGAGGTGTACGCGACGCCGCTCGCGGACCGCACGCCGCTGGTGGTGACGGACTACGCGACGGCGCAGCTCGTGAAGGTCGCGGCGAACTCGTTCCTGGCGACGAAGATCTCCTTCATCAACGCGATGGCGGAGCTGTGCGAGGCGACGGGTGCGGACGTGACGCGCCTCGCGGACGCGATCGGGTACGACGCGCGCATCGGCCGCCGGTTCCTCAACGCGGGCCTGGGCTTCGGCGGCGGGTGCCTGCCGAAGGACATCCGGGCGTTCATGGCGCGTGCGGGGGAGCTGGGGGTGAGCGACGCGCTGACGTTCCTGCGCGAGGTCGACTCGATCAACATGCGGCGTCGGGTGCGCGTCGTGGACCTGGCGCGCGAGGTGTGCCACGGCTCGATCGTGGGGCGCCGGGTCGCGGTGCTGGGGGCGTCGTTCAAGCCGGACAGCGACGACGTGCGTGACTCGCCGGCCCTGTCGGTCGCGGCGCAGATGCAGCTGCAGGGCGCGCACGTGACGCTGACGGACCCGCAGGCGATCGGCAACGCGCAGGCGAAGTGGCCGGAGATGAAGTTCGCGGCGACGGCGCTCGAGGCGGCGGTCGACGCGGACGTGGTGCTGCTGGCGACGGAGTGGCAGGAGTACCGGGACCTGGACCCGGACGAGCTGGCCACCGTGGTCGCGCACAAGCGCATCCTGGACGGCCGCAACGTGCTCGACCCCGCGCGCTGGCGTGCGGCGGGGTGGACCTACCGGGCGCTCGGCCGCCCCTGACGGTCCGGCGGCCCAGGGGGCCGTTACGGTGACCCGGTGACGGGTGGTCCGACGACGGGTGGGGCGACGGGTCGGTCCGACGACCGGCTCGCGCCCGCGTCGTCGTCGGCGCGGTGGGGCTGGGTGCTCGTCGTCGTCGGCCTGCTGCTGGCGGTCGTGACGGCGGTGTCGTGGTTCGCGACACGCCCCGACGCCGACGTCGCGGAGGAGCCGACGACCTCGACGGCCCCGGTCGTGCCTCCGATCTCGGCCGACCCTCGCGCGCCCTGGGCGGCCGATGAGGAGCCGGGGTCGTACGCGCAGCGGCTCCTGGCGGGCACGAACGTGGCCCGCGCCGACGAGGGTCTGCCGACGCTCGAGTGGTCGGAGTGTGCCGCCGAGCAGGGTCTCGCGCGGGCGACCGCACTGGTGGGTGCCGACGAGCTGACGCATGCCCCGATGGACGACGTCATGGCGGCGTGCGCGGTGTCGGTCGCCGCCGAGAACCTGAGCCGTGGCGCCGCGCCCGCGCAGGACGTGGTCGACGCGTGGCTGACGTCGCCCGGGCACCGGGCGAACCTGCTGGACCCGGACCTCGAGTCGGTGGGCATCGCGTGCGCGCGTGAGGCCGACGGGTCCCTCACCTGCTCGCAGGTCTTCCTCGGCTGACCGCGACGGCGTCCTGCCGCCCGTGCGGAGCTGCACGCCCTGCGTCACCGACGCGCCCGGTCGGTCGCGGTGCGCACGCCTGCCCGGCTCGTCCCACGACGTCCCCGTTCGTCCCCCGCGAACGTGCCCGACGCCACCACTCATTACGCAAGGTAATGAGTTAGAGTAATCATCATGCCCACCGCCCCCGCTCTCGCCGGAGAGCTCCGCATCGCCGTCGGCCGGGCGTCGCGGCGCATCCGCGCCGAGCGCGGCGCGCAGGGCCTCACGGACCCCCAGTTCACCGTGCTCGCCTGGCTGGCCAAGGACGGCCCGATGACGCCGGGCCAGCTCGCCGAGGCGGAGCGCATCCAGCCGCCGAGCATGACCCGCACGGTCAACGGCCTCGTCGAGCTCGGGCTCGTGCAGAAGGCCGAGCATCCGACGGACGGCCGCCAGGTCGTCGTCACCCTCACGGAGGCCGGCAAGGCCGAGGTCGTCGAGACGCGACGCCGCCGCGACGCCTGGCTGACCGAACGCCTCAAGGGCATGACCAAGGAGGAGCGTCAGCTCCTCGCCGACGCCGCCGAGCTCCTGCGGAGGATCGCCGCCTCATGAGTCCCACGTTCTCCTCGCTCCAGCACCGCAACTACCGGTTGTGGTTCGCGGGGGCCCTGGTGGCGAACGTGGGCACCTGGATGCAGCGCGTCGCCCAGGACTGGCTGGTCCTGACCCAGCTGTCCGACGAGTCCGGCGTCGCGGTCGGCATCACCACGGCCCTGCAGTTCGCGCCCGTGCTGTTCCTGTCCGCGTGGGCGGGTCTGCTGGCCGACCGGGTCGACCGCCGCAAGCTCCTCATCGCGACGCAGGTCGGCCAGGGCGTCCTCGCGGCCGGGCTCGGTGCGCTCGTGCTGTCCGGGCACGCCGAGCTGTGGCACGTCTACGTCTTCGCGGGTCTGCTGGGTGTCGTCGCCGCGATCGACGGGCCGGTGCGCCAGACGTTCGTCGCCGAGCTCGTCCCGACGAGCCAGCTCTCCAACGCGGTCGGCCTCAACAGCGCGTCCTTCAACGCCGCACGCCTGATCGGACCCGGCGTGGCCGGCCTGCTCATCGCGTTCGTCGGCACCGGCTGGGTGTTCGTCATCAACGCGGTGACGTTCGCCGCGACGATCTTCTCGCTGACCCGCATGCGCCAGAGCGAGCTGCGCCCCATGCCGACCGTGCCGCGGGCCAAGGGCCAGATCCGCGAGGGCATCCGCTACGTGCGGGGCCGCAGCGACATCCTCGTCATCATGGTCGTCGTCTGCGTGATCTCCACGTTCGGCCTCAACTTCCAGATGACGTCCGCGATGATGGCGCGCACCGAGTTCGGCCGCGGCGCGGGGGAGTACGGCATCCTCGGCTCGGTCCTCGCGATCGGCTCCCTCACCGGCGCGCTGCTCGCGGCCCGTCGCGAGCGTCCGCGCGTGCGGCTCGTCATCGGCGCCGCGTTCGGGTTCGGGATCGCGACGGGCGTCATGGCGCTCATGCCGACGTACCTCACGTACGCGATCTCGGCGATCCCCGTCGGCCTCGCGTCGCTCACGATGATGACCGCCGCCAACGCGACCATCCAGCTCAGCACCGACCCTGCCGTCCGCGGCCGCGTCATGGCGCTCTACATGATGGTGTTCCTCGGCGCGACGCCCGTCGGGTCGCCCATCGTCGGCTGGATCGGGGAGACGTTCGGCCCGCGCTGGTCGGTCGGCATCGGCTCGATCACCGCGCTGCTCGTCGCGACCGGCGCCGCCCTGTGGGCGCGTCGCGCGTGGCACGTGCAGGTGCGCTACCGCCTCCACGCCCGCCCGCACCTCCAGGTCCTGCACCCGGTCCCCGACGACGAGTCGCCGGCGCGCCGGTCCGAGACCGCGCTGCGGCTGGGCGCCGATGACGCGACGAACTCGCGGTCGGTCGCCTGACCCGGGCGGTCGTGCCGCTCGTCC
>NZ_JAAXOY010000308.1 GCF_012396155.1 Cellulomonas septica
GGTCGGCGCACCGGCGGATCGTGGAGCACCGGCTGCACGGCCTCGCGCCCGTGGGCCTGACGGCGTGGCTGCACTTCGCGTCCGCACGCCGCGACCCGTACGCGCCGCACGCGGTGCCCGTGCTCGACGACGACGTCCGGGGGTGGCTCGCGACGGACGCGGACCTGCCGCTGCGCGACGGTCACCCCGACGACTACGGGCGGTACGTCGACCGGCTCGTCACGTGGGGCCGTCCCTTCGGACGGACACCCGTGCAGGTCGAGTCGTCGGTCCGGACGCTCGTCGCCGCGGCGGGCACCGGCTCCGGCTCCTGACCGACCGCCCGAGCGCGTCGCACCGCGCGCCCCGGGCCGTCAGCGACCCGCGGCGTCCGCGATGCGCTCGAGCTCCGCGACGTAGGCCGCCCACTCGTCGGCCGACATCCCGGGCAGGTTGCTGTTGTCGGCCCGCAGGCCCGCGGCGCCGTCCACGAGCTCGCGCAGGATGTCCGCGTGGCCGGCGTGCCGGGTCAGGTCGCTCGTCACGTGCACGACGACCTCCCGCAGCGACACCGGGGTGCGGTGCTCGGGCCACCACGCGACGCGCCCCGGGGTGTCGAGCGGTGCGTTCAGGACCAGCTCGTCGGCGAAGGCCCACACGCGGCGGTACAGGCCGACGATCTCGTCGACCGACTCGTCGGCCGTCGCGTACATGTCGAGGTTGGGCGTCGTCTCGTCGAGGTACCAGGCCAGCTCGGCCAGCCCCGGGAAGTCGCGGTCGAACGTCTCGCCGAAGTAGCCGATCTCGACCCCGGCGGCGTGCTTGACGAGCCCGAGCAGGTTGGTGCCTGTCGGGGTGCGCGGCAGGCGCACCGCACGCTCGTCGAGCCCGTCGAGCTTCCAGACGAGCGCGTCGCGGGCGCTCTGGAGGTAGCGGTGCAGCACGGTGCGGTCGTCGTCCACGCGCCCAGGCTGGAGGGTGCCGCAGGTCACGGCAACTCGGCGCGGGTGTCGTTCGTTGGGGAGGCGGGTCGCACCTAGGGTGCGGACCAGATCCCGCGCGCCGCCGTCCCCGGCGCGTGCCCGCACGACCCGGGAGGAAGCCCCGTGGACCGTCTGGCCAGGCTGTCGCTCGCGAACCGCGCCGTCGTCGCGCTGATGACCGTCGCCGTCGCGGTGTTCGGGGTGGTGAGCCTCGGGTCGCTGCGGCAGGAGCTCATCCCGTCGCTGCAGATCCCGACCGCCGTCGTGCTCGGCGTGTACCCGGGGTCGGCGCCGCAGATCGTCGAGGACCAGGTCACCGTGCCGGTCGAGACGGCGGCGAAGGGCGTCGACAAGGTCGAGGAGGTGACGTCGACGTCGTCGACCGGCCTGTCCGTCACGACCGTCGAGTTCACCTACGGCACCGACATGGACCTCGCGAGCCAGCAGCTCGCGAGCGCGGTCAACCGCATCCAGCGCCAGCTCCCGTCGGTCGTCGAGCCGCAGGTCGTGACCGGGTCGATCGACGACCTGCCGGTCATCCAGCTCGCGGTGTCGGGCGGGTCGTCGCAGGACGACCTCGCGGCGTTCGTCACGGACGTCCTGCAGCCCCGGCTCGAGCAGGTGGCCGACGTGCGCAGCGTCGCGGTGTCGGGCATCGCGGACCAGGAGGTGCTGGTCGACCTCGACGTCGCGGCGATGGCGGCGGCGGGGCTCTCGCCCGCCCAGGTGACGACCGTGCTGCAGGACAACGGCGTGGTGATCCCCGCGGGCACGGTCGCGGACGGCGACACCGAGCTGAGCGTGCAGATCGGGTCGCCGATCACGACCGTCGAGGACCTGGCCGCGCTCCCGCTGAGCAGCCCGACGGGTGACGTCGTGGCGCTCGGCGACGTCGCGACCGTCGAGGCCGGGCCGGCCGCGCCGACCTCGTACTCGCGCCTCGACGGTGCCCCCTCGCTGGGTGTCGCGGTCACGAAGACGCCCGCGGGCAACACGGTCGAGGTGTCGCACGCGGTGCAGGACGTGCTCGACGACCTCGCGGAGCAGCTCGACGCCGACGGCGTGCGGGTCGCGGTCGTGTTCGACCAGGCGCCGTTCATCGAGGAGTCGATCGAGGGGCTCGCGACGGAGGGCCTGCTCGGCCTGCTGTTCGCGGTCGTCGTGATCCTGCTGTTCCTCGCGTCGCTGCGCTCGACGCTGGTCTCGGCGATCTCGATCCCGCTGTCGCTGCTCGTGACGTTCGTCGTCATGAACGTCACGGGCTACACGCTCAACATCCTCACGCTGGGCGCGATGACGATCGCGATCGGCCGCGTCGTCGACGACTCGATCGTCGTCATCGAGAACATCAAGCGGCACCTGTCGTACGGCGAGGGCAAGCGCGACGCGATCCTCACCGCGGTGCGCGAGGTCGGCGGCGCGATCACCGCCTCGACGGTGTCGACGGTCGCGGTATTCCTGCCGATCGCGCTGGTCGGGGGCATGGTCGGCGAGCTGTTCCGGCCGTTCGCGCTCACCGTCGCGATCGCGATGGGCGCGTCGCTGCTCGTCGCGCTGAGCATCGTCCCGGTGCTCGCGTACTGGTTCATCAAGGCCCCGACGGGGAGCGTCGCCGACGCCGCCGAGGTCCGGGCGCGCGCCGAGGAGAAGGAGCGCCGCGGCATCTGGCAGCGCGCCTACGTCCCGACGCTCGCCGCGTCGCTGCGCCACCCGGTGCTCACGCTGCTGGTCGCGGTCGCCGTCCTCGGTGGCACGCTCGCGCTGGTCCCGCGCCTGGAGACGAACTTCATCGGCGACTCCGGGCAGGACACGCTCACGGTCACGCAGTCGTTCGAGCCGGGCACGACGCTCGCCGCGCAGGACGAGGCGGCGCGCGAGGTCGAGGGGGCGCTGCTCGCGCTCGACGACGTCGAGACCGTCCAGACGACCGTCGGCACCGCGGACGCCGCGACGGCCGCGTTCTTCGGCGGGGGAGCGACCCCGCAGGCGACGTTCGCGGTCACGCTCGACCCCGACGCGGACGGCGTGGCCGCGCAGGAGTCGGTCCGCGACGCCGTCGACGGGCTGTCGGAGGCGCCGTCCACGGGCATCACGGTCGCGGGCGGCGACTCCGGGTTCGGCAGCAGCACCGTCGACCTCGTCGTGCGGGCGACCGACACGGACGTGCTCGCCGACGCGGCCGCGCAGGTCGAGGAGGCCGTCCGGGACGTCGGCGGCGTCGCCGAGGTGACGAACAACCTGGCGAGCGACCAGCGCATCGTGCAGGTCGTCGTCGACCGCGACGCCGCCGCGGCGGTCGGCCTCACCGAGACGGCCGTCTCCGGCACCGTGGCCTCGCTCATGGCCCCGAGCCCCATCGGCACCGTGGACCTGGGCGACGGACCGGTGGGTGTCGAGGTCGCCGTCGGCGACGCGCCCACGACGGTCGCGGAGGTCGAGGCGCTCGTCGTGCCGACCGCCGCCGGGCCGGTCCCGCTCACGCAGGTCGCGAGCGTGCAGGAGGTCGAGGTCCCGACGTCGGTCACACGCGTCGACGGCGAGCGCAGCGCGACGGTCTCGGTCAAGCCGTCCGGCCAGGACGTCGGCGCCCTCACGGCGGCGCTGACCACCGAGGTCGACGGGCTCGACCTGCCGCCGGGTGCGACCGTCGAGGTCGGGGGTGTCGCCGCCGACCAGGCCGACGCGTTCGCGGACCTGGGCCTCGCGATGCTCGTCGCGATCGCGATCGTCTACCTCGTCATGGTCGCGACGTTCCGCAGCCTCGTGCAGCCGCTGATCCTGCTGGTGTCGGTGCCGTTCGCCGCGACGGGTGCGCTGATCGCGCTGCTGGTGACGTCGACGCCGCTCGGCGTGCCGGCCCTCATCGGCCTGCTCATGCTCATCGGCATCGTCGTGTCGAACGCGATCGTGCTCATCGACCTCATCAACCAGTACCGCGAGCGGGGCCGCCCGCTGGCGGACGCGGTCGCGGAGGGGGCGCGCAAGCGTCTGCGGCCCATCGTCATGACGGCGGCGGCGACGATCTTCGCGCTCACGCCCATGGCGATCGGGATCACGGGCGGCGGCTCGTTCATCTCGCAGCCGCTCGCGCTCGTCGTCATCGGCGGCCTGGTGAGCTCGACGCTGCTCACGCTCGTGGTGGTCCCGGTGCTGTATACGCTGTTCGAGCGGCGGGGCGAGCGGCGCCGGCTGCGGCGTGAGGCCGCCGAGGCGGCCGCGACCGAGCCCAGCAGCGCGACTGGCGCACCTCG
>NZ_JAAXOY010000309.1 GCF_012396155.1 Cellulomonas septica
GGCCGGGCCGGCGACGTCGCGGCAGCCGGGTGATCCAGCCGGCGCCGCTCAGACGCCGAGCAGCGCGGGCAGCTCGGCGAGCGTGCGGATCGTGCGGACGTCGGCCGCGGTGATCTGCTCGTCCGAGATCGGGTGCCGACGGCCGTCGGGCCGGTCGAGCCACACACCTACGAGGCCGGCCTCCCGGGCGGCGGCCGCGTCGACGTCGAGCTCGTCCCCGACGTACGCGGTGCGCGCCGGGTCGGTGCCGAGCAGGCGGCACGCCTCCGCGAAGACACGCGGGTCGGGCTTGCCGAAGCCGAGCGTGTCGACGCCGACGAGCATCGGCACCCGGTCGACGAGCCCGACGCGCTCGAGCTTGGCCGTCTGGTAGGCGACCGACGCGTTCGACAGCGCGCCCACCGCGACCCCCGCCGCGAGCAGCGCGTCGACCACGGCCTCGGCGTCGTCGTGCGCGGTCCAGGCGCTGCTGAACCCGTCCTGGAACACCTCGTCCCAGCGCGCGAAGCCGTCCTGGTCGAGCGTCCGCCCGCCGAACCGGGCGTGCAGCTCGTTGGCGCGCGCCATCCGCTGCTCCTCGTACCCCGCCTCGCCGCGCGTGTACCGGGAGTAGTGCCCGTTGACGTCGGCACGCCACACCGTGAGGAGCTCGTGGTCGCGCTCGGGCGGCACGTCCGGCAGGTAGCGCCGGGCGATCGCGGCGAGGGCCGACCCGAACGCGCCGCGGGTGTCGACGAGCGTGTCGTCGATGTCGAAGAGCACGCCGTCGACGAGCGGCTGCGGCCGCCCGGTCGCGGCCGTCACAGCGTCGCGCGGAGCCGGTCGATCCGGGCCAGCGTCGCGTCGCGGCCCAGGATCTCCATCGACTCGAACAGCGGCGGCGACACGCGACGGCCCGACAGCGCGACGCGCAGGGGCGTGAACGCGAACCGCGGCTTGATGCCGAGGCCGCCCTCGTCGACCAGCGCGGCCTGCAGGACCTCCTGCGTCGCGGCCGTCGTGAAGCCGTCGGCCGGGAGGGCCGCGAGGGCCGCGCGGGACGCGTCGAGCACGGTCGCGGCGTCGTCGCGCAGGGCACCGCGCGCGTCGTCCGCGACCTCGAGCGCGTCGTCGGCCACGAACAGGAACCCGAGCATCCCGACGGCCTCGCCGAGCAGCGTGACGCGCGTCTGGATGAGCGGGGCGCCCGCGTCGAGCAGCGCGCGGTGCTCCGCGGACAGGTCGGCGTACGAGTCGGCCGGGACGAGCCCGCCCGCGTGCAGGTACGGCACGAGCCGGTCGCGGAAGTCGTCGGGCGCGAGCAGACGCACGTGCTCGGCGTTGATCGCCTCGGCCTTCTTGAGGTCGAAGCGCGCCGGGTTCGGGTTGACGTCGGCGACGTCGAACGCGTGCGCGAGCTCGTCGAGCGTGAAGACGTCCCGGTCGGGCGCGATGCCCCAGCCGAGCAGCGCGAGGTAGTTGAGCAGGCCCTCGGGCGTGAAGCCGCGCTCCCGGTGCAGGAAGAGGTTGGACTCCGGGTCGCGCTTCGAGAGCTTCCGGTTGCCCTCCCCCATGACGTACGGGAGGTGCCCGAACTGCGGCACGACGGACGCGACGCCGAGCTCGACGAGCGCGCGGTACAGCACGACCTGGCGCGGCGTCGACGACAGCAGGTCCTCGCCGCGCAGCACGTGCGTGATGCCCATGAACGCGTCGTCGACGGGGTTGACCAGCGTGTACAGCGGGTGGCCGTTCGCGCGCACGATCACGTAGTCCGGCACCGAGCCGGCCTTGAACGTGATCTCGCCGCGCACCAGGTCGGTGAACGTGACGTCCTCGTCGGGCATCCGCACGCGCAGCACGGGCGAGCGACCCTCGGCGCGGTACGCCGCCTTCTGCTCGTCGGTCAGGTCGCGGTCGAACCCGTCGTACCCGAGCTTCGGGTCGCGGCCCGCGGCGCGGTGCCGGGCCTCGATCTCCTCGGGCGTCGAGAACGACTCGTACGCGTACCCGCCCTCGACGAGCCGGCGCACGACGTCGGTGTACAGGTCGTAGCGCTGCGACTGCCGGTACGGCGCGTGCGGGCCGCCGACCTCGACACCCTCGTCCCAGTCCAGCCCGAGCCAGCGCAGCGCGTCGAGCAGCTGCAGGTAGCTCTCCTCCGAGTCCCGCTCCGCGTCCGTGTCCTCGATCCGGAACACGAACGTCCCGCCCGTCCTCCGGGCGTACGCCCAGTTGAACAGCGCGGTGCGGATCAGACCGACGTGCGGGGTGCCGGTCGGCGACGGGCAGAAGCGGACACGCACGGCGGAGCCGGCGGGGGCGGGGGTGGTCACGGGTACAGGTTAGTTGCGGCTAGTTCCGGCGGAGGACCGGGTTGCGCAGGACGCCGATGGACTCGACCTCGACCTCGACGACGTCGCGGTCGACGATCGGGCTCACGCCCGCGGGCGTGCCGGTGAGGATCACGTCGCCGGGCAGCAGCGTGAACACCTCGGAGACGTACGACACCAGGTACGCGGTGTCGAAGACCATCTGCGACGTGCGGCCGTCCTGCTTCGTCTCGCCGTTGACGCGCGCGGTGACCGCGAGGTCCTCGACGTCGAGGCCGGGCACGATCCACGGGCCGATGGGGCACGAGCCGTCGAAGCCCTTGGCGCGGGTCCACTGCAGGTCGCTGCGCTGGATGTCACGCGCGGTCACGTCGTTGGCGACGGTGTAGCCGAAGACGTGGTCGAGCGCGCGCTCGGGGCTGACGTCCTTGGTGACCTTGCCGATCACGACGGCGAGCTCGGCCTCGTGCTCGACGTGCTCGGTCCAGTCGGGCAGGACGATCGGGTCGTCGGGGCCGATCACGGACGTGTTCGGCTTGAGGAACAGCAGCGGCGAGGTCGGGACCTCGTTGCCGTGCTCGGCCGCGTGGTCGGCGTAGTTGCGGCCGACGCCGATGATCTTGGACCGCGGGATGACGGGTGCGAGCAGGCGGACGCCGTCGTCGTCGAGGCGGCGCCGCTCCCCCGTCGGCTGGATCGGCGTGTAGATCGGGTCGCCGGTGAGGACGACCAGCTCCTCCGCGCCGGGGTCCCCCTCGACGACGGCGTAGCGCGGGTCCTGACCTGTGGTGAAGCGGGCGATGCGCACGTGACCAGCCTACGGGTCAGGCGCGCGCGACGACCTCGCCGTGCAGCACGGCGAACCAGCCGTCGGGCTCGGCACCCCACTCGTGCCACGCGTCGGCGAGCAGCTCGAGGCCGACCTCGTCGGCGAGGTGGTGGTCGATGGCCTGCGCGGCGAAGTTCGACTTCGTGCAGCGGTCGGCCCACAGGTCGGCCCACCAGGTGCGGTCCTCGGGGGTCGCGTAGCACCAGACGCCCGCGGACGGCGCGATGCCTGCGGGGTCGAAGCCGGCGGCCCGCACCCACGACAGGAGGCGGCGGCCGGCGTCGGCCTCGGCACGGTTGGCCTCGGTGACCTCCTGGTACAGCGCCTGCCACTCGTCGAGACCAGGCGACGGCGGGTACCACGTCATGCCGGAGTAGTCGGCGTCGCGGACGGCGACGACGCCGCCGGGCTTGGTGACGCGGCGCATCTCACGCAGCGCGGCGACGGGGTCGGACAGGTGCTGGAGGACCTGGTGGGCGTGCACGACGTCGAACGAGCCGTCGGGGAACGGGAGCTCGTAGGCGTCGGCGACGTCGAACGCGACGTCGGTCCCGGTGTCGGCGGCGGCGGTGCGTGCGACGTCGATGACCTTGGCGGAGACGTCGACACCGACGACCCGGCCGGGCGCGACGCGGGCCGCGAGGTCGATGGTCACGGAGCCCGGCCCGCAGCCGACGTCGAGCAGGCTCTGCCCCGGCGTCAGGTGGGGCAGCAGGTAGGCCGCGGAGTTCTGGGCGGTGCGCCAGCGGTGCGACCGGAGCACCGACTCGTGGTGCCCGTGCGTGTAGACGTCGGCGTGGACGGGGGTGTTCACACCAGACTCTAATCACCTGAGCGGAGTGGGTTTCAAGGCACGGGACGAATCGTTCCGAGCGTTGAGACCCGGACGGTCCGCAGCGCGAGCGCGCGGCGCGGGCGACAGGCGCGCGTCGCGCACGGGCCGCCGCACCCGACGGACCGGCATGATCGACCCATGCGCCGCATCGCCGGAGTCGACGTCGCGCGCGGCCTCGCCGTGCTCGGCATGATGAGCGCCCACGTC
>NZ_JAAXOY010000031.1 GCF_012396155.1 Cellulomonas septica
CGTACGCCCGGCGCGGCGCCGTCAGAGGTGGCGGGCCGCGTACTCGTGCAGCGCGTCGCGGACGAACGTGGCGCCCTGCTCGCCGCCGTAGTTCTTCGCGAACCGCGGGTCGGCGACGTACATGTCGGCGAGCCCGACGACGTACTCCCGGACGGGCGCGGTGCCGTGCCCGGGCGTGCCGGGGATGCCGCCGAGCCACGCGACGTGCCGCCGCGCGAGCTCCTGCGCCTCGTCGGACACCGGGTCGACGCCGGCCTCGGCCGCGGCGCCCCAGTCGCGACCGAGCTGCGCGGCCTCCTCCTGGAAGTCGCGCTTCTGCTGGTCGGACAGCCCGCGCCACCAGGTGTCACCCTGCGCGTACGCGTCCTTCCCCCAGCGCTCCTCGACCTCGTCCTGGTACTGCGTGTGGTCGAAGCCGTCGAACATCTCGTCGGCCATGATCGGTTCTCCTCCCTGTCGTGCGGTCAGGGTCCGCTCGACGGACGCGGCCTGCCTCGCGAGCCGCTGCTGCTCGTCGCGGAGCCAGGCGAGGTGCCGTCGCAGCGCGACGGTCTCGTCCTGCTCGCGGGCCAGCACCCGGCCGATCTCGGTGAGCCCGAGGCCGAGGTCGCGCAGGAGCAGGATCCGCTGGAGGCGGACGAGGGCGTCCTCGTCGTACCAGCGGTACCCGTTCTCGCCGACCCGGCTGGGCTCGAGCAGCCCGATCTGGTCGTAGTGCCGCAGCGTGCGGCTCGTGGTGCCCGTCAGCCGGGCGACCTCCTGGATCGAGGCCTCCACCCCGTCCTCCCGTGTCGTTCCCTGTGTGGTCCTGATCCACGGTAGGAGTTGACGCAGCGTCAAGGTCAAGCGCGCGACGCGACCTCGTCGTGGTGGGTCGGGACGAGCCGCCGCCGGACCTCGTCGCGCAGCGCCGCTGGGGTGTCCACGACGGCGACGGCACCCGCCGCCTCGAGCTCGCCCGGGGCGGCGTACCCCCAGGTCACGCCGACGCAGGCGACGCCGTGCTCGGCCGCGCCGTGCACGTCGTGCTCGCGGTCGCCGACCATGAGCGTGACCGTGGCCTCGGGCCGGTCGGCGAGCGAGTCGAGCGCGCGGGCGATGACGTCGGCCTTCGTCGAGGTCTCGTCGAGCGGTGCGCCGAACACGCCGTCGACGAGGTCCGCGAGGCCGAGCCGGTCGCAGATGGGCCGGGCGAACACCTCGGGCTTGGCCGTCGCGACGACGAGCGTCAGCCCCGCGGCGCGCAGGTCGCGCAGCACGTCGGTGATCCCGTCGAACACCGTGGCGTCGTACATGCCGATGTCCGCGAACGCCGTCCGGTAGGCGTGCACGACCTCCTCGACGCGGTCGGCCGGCACCCCGTGCGCGCGCAGCGAGTCCCAGATGGGCGGGCCGACGAACGACCGGAGGACGTCGTCGGGCGGGACGGGCAGGCCGACCGCGCGGTAGGCGGCGCGGACGGACGCGGTGATGCCGGGAGCGGAGTCGAGGAGGGTGCCGTCGAGGTCGAGGAGGACGAGGGGCATGCACCGATCCTCTCCCGGGCGGCCGAACACCGCCGGGCCGTCCGTCCCGGGCCGTAGGGTGGCCGCCGTCGGCCTGCCGCGACGAAGGGACGGACATGACCAGCGAGGACGCACCCCGCGTGCGCGTGAACCAGGTCGGCTACCTCACGCACGGGCCGAAGACGGCGACGCTCGTCACGGACGCGACGGAGCCGGTGGCCTGGCGGCTGCGCGACGCCGACGGTGCCGTCGTCGCCGAGGGGGAGTCGGTCCCGCGCGGCCACGACCCGTCGGCGGGCCTCGACGTCCACGTCCTGACCTTCGACGACGCGCGCACGCCCGGCACCGGCTTCGTGCTGGAGGCCGACGACGCGACGAGCGACCCGTTCGCGGTCGGCGCCGACCTCTACGACGACCTGCGCGTCGAGTCCCTCGTCGTCTTCTACGGCCAGCGCAGCGGCGTCGCGATCGAGGAGGACCTGCTCGGGCCTGGGTACGGGCGCGCCGCGGGGCACGTCGACGTCGCCCCCAACTGCGGCGACGGCGCGGTCCCGTGCCTGCCCGCCGGGCACGCGACGACGGCGGACGGGATCGACCTCTACGACGGGTGGACGGCCGACTACACGCTCGACGTGACGGGCGGCTGGTACGACGCGGGTGACCAGGGCAAGTACGTCGTCAACGGCGGCATCGCGGTCGCGCAGCTGATCGGGCTGTACGAGCGGGCGGAGCGCGCGGGCACCGCCGAGGCGCTCGGCGACGGCTCGCTCCGCGTCCCGGAACGCGGCAACGGCGTCCCCGACGTGCTCGACGAGGCGCGCTGGGAGCTCGAGTGGATGCTCCGCATGGTCGTGCCCGACGGGCAGCCGTTCGCGGGCCTCGTGCACCACAAGGTGTCCGACGAGCGCTGGGTGCCGCTCCCGACGCTCCCCGCCGACGACCCGCAGCCGCGCTACCTGCACCGCCCCTCGACGGCGGCGACGCTCAACCTGGCCGCCGTCGCCGCGCAGGGCGCCCGCGTCCTCGCACCGCACGACGCCGCCTTCGCGGAGCGCCTGCTCGACGCGGCTCGTGCGGCCTACGACGCCGCCGCGACGCACCCCGCCGTCCTCGCGCCCGACACCAACACGCTCGAGAACGCCGGCAGCGGCCCGTACGACGACCTCGACGTCGACGACGACCGCCTCTGGGCCGCCACCGAGCTCTACCTCACGACGGGCGAGGACCGGTACGCCGCGGACCTGCGCGCCAACCCGTACCGCCTGGGCGGCGAGCGGCCGGCCTTCCAGCCCGAGGGCTTCGACTGGAACCACGTCGCCGCGTGGGCGCGCCTGCAGCTCGCGACCGTCGAGAGCGCGCTGCCGGAGCGGTCGCTCGTGCGCGCGTCCGTCGTCGACGCCGCCGACGCGCTGGTCGAGCAGCAGGACACCCAGCCGTTCGGCCTCCCGTACGTGCCGACGAGCGGCCGCTACGACTGGGGCAGCAACGGGCTCGTGCTCAACAACCTCGCGATCCTCGCGGCGGCGCACGAGATCACGCGCGACGACCGCTACCGCGACGCCGTCCTGCGCGGCGTCGACTACCTGCTCGGCCGCAACGCCCTCGGCGTCTCGTACGTCACCGGGTTCGGGACGCGTGACGTCCGGAACCAGCACAGCCGCTGGTACGCGCACGCGCTCGACCCCGACCTGCCGCCCCCGCCGCGCGGGACCGTCTCGGGCGGGCCGAACTCCGACTGCCCCGACCCGGTGTCGGCCGCGCTCGCGGGCAGCCCGGCGCAGTGCTGCTTCGTCGACGACGTGCACGCGTACGGCGTGAACGAGATGACGATCAACTGGAACTCCGCGCTCGCGTGGGTCGCGTCGTACCTCGCGGGCCTGGGCGACGGCCGCGGGAGCGACGCGGGTGCGACGGTGGCCGACGAGCCCGTCGAGGACCGCGTCGGCGCCGCGGGCTGACGCACCGCGCGAACGATCTCCGATCGACACCCGAGAGGATCGGGGCCTACTACAACGATGTACAGAAGTCCCACAACGTTGTAGATTTCGGACGAGGCGCACGCGCGCGGCACCGCCGCCACGCGCGCCCTGTCCTGCGTCCGACGTCGCACCAGGAGTACCGATGGCCCGTCGCCCCGTGCGTGCCGCCCTCACGGCCGCCGCCCTCGCCCTCGCGCTCGGAGTCACGAGCGCCCCCGCCGCCCAGGCGCACCGCCGCCCGGCCGAACCGCCCCCGCCGACCTTCCAGGACGTCTCCGTGCACGACCCGTCGGTCGTCACGGCGGACGACGAGATCTGGGTGTTCGGCAGCCACCTCGCCGCCGCGAAGACCGACGACCTGCTCCACTGGGAGAAGGTCGCCGACGGCGCGAACGCCGACAACCCGCTCTTCGACGACGTCCGCGCGAACCTCGCGGAGACGTTCGCCTGGGCGCAGACCGACACCCTCTGGGCGGCCGACGTCATCCAGCTCCCCGACGGCCGGTACGCGATGTACTACAACGCCTGCAAGGGCGACTCGCCGCGCTCGGCGATGGGGATCGCCGTGAGCGACGACGTCGACGGCCCGTACGTCGACCAGGGGATCTTCCTGCGGTCGGGGATGTGGGACGAGCCGTCCGACGCGGTCGACGGCGCGATCTACGACGCCCGCGTGCACCCCAACACCGTCGACCCGGACGCGTTCGTGGACGCGAAGGGCACCTGGTGGCTCGTCTACGGGTCGTACTCGGGCGGCATCTTCATCCTCGAGCTCGACCCGTCCACCGGGAAGCCGGTCCCGGGCCAGGGCTACGGGACGCACCTCGTCGGCGGCAACCACAGCCGGATCGAGGGCCCGACCGTCATGTACGACGCGAAGACGCGGTACTACTACCTCTTCCTGTCGTTCGGCGGCCTCGACGCGAACGGCGCCTACAACGTGCGTGTCGCCCGCTCCAAGAGCCCCGACGGCCCGTACCTCGACGCCGCCGGGAACGACATGGCGCAGGTCAAGGCCGACCCGTCGAAGCCGCTGTTCGACGACGCGTCGATCGAGCCGTTCGGCACCAAGATCCTCGGCAACCACCTGTTCGCCCGCGAGGTCGGCGATCCCGGCGAGGGCCCCGGCACCGGCTACCTGTCGCCGGGCCACAACAGCTGGTACCGCGACCCCGCGACGGGCGAGACGTTCCTCGTCTTCCACGCGCGCTTCCCCGGCAAGGGCGAGCAGCACGAGGTCCGTGTGCACCAGATGTGGATGAACGCGCAGGGCTGGCCCGTCCTCGACCCGTACCGCTACGCGGGTGGCGACGACCGGCGCGTCGAGCGCAAGGACGTCGCGGGGGAGTACGCGCTCGTCACGCACGACAAGGCCCTCACGGCCGACCAGCGCCGCGCGACCCCCATCACGCTGACCGCCAACGGCAAGGTCACGGGCTCGCTCACCGGCAAGTGGGCGCTCACGGGGAAGAACCAGGCGCGGATCGACGCGGGCGGCACGCGCTACGACGGCGTCTTCACGCGCTCGTGGCAGCCGGATCAGGCGCGCTGGGTCGTCACGTTCAGCGTCCTGTCCCGCGACGGCGTGACGCTCTGGGGCAGCGCGGTCCCGTCGCTCACCGCGAAGCAGGCCGTCGACGCGGTCGTCGCCGACCTCGACCTGGGCGACACGTCCGGCGTCGTCGCCGACCTCACGCTCCCGACGACCGGCACGCACGGCACGACGATCTCCTGGGCGTCGTCCGACCCGGCCGTCGTCTCGGAGACCGGCGACGTGACCCGTCCCGAGGCGGGCGCGGGCGACGCGCACGTCACGCTCACCGCGACGGTCCGCAACGGCAAGGTCCAGAAGACGGCGACGTTCGACGTCACCGTCCTGCAGCGTGTCGCGGGCGGTGTCGTCGGCTCGTGGTCCTTCGAGGGCGACCTCGCCGACGGCACGGGCACGCACGCCCCGGCGACGACGACCGGACCGCGGATCGGCCAGGCCGGCGGCACGGTCACGTACGTCGCCGACGGCGCGCGCGGCGAGGCCGCCCACCTCGACGGCACGTCCGGCGTCCGGCTGCCCGACGGCCTCGTCTCCGGCTCGACGTGGTCCGCGTCGATGTGGCTGCGCCCGCAGGTGCTCACGCCGTACACGACCGCGTTCTTCGCGGCCCGCGACGCGAACAGCTGGGTCAGCGTGGTCCCGCGGGGCCACGACGGCGTCGGCGGCTCGACCATGGTCTGGTCGGGCGCGCAGTGGTACGACGCGGGCACGGGCACGCAGATCCCGGTCGGCGAGTGGAGCCACGTCGCGGTCACGGTCGACGGCGGCGACGTCGTCGTCTACGTCGACGGCGAGGCGCGCTACACCGGCACGGGCTTCCCCGACGTGCTCACGACGACGACCGGCACGTTCGCGCTCGGCGTCAACTGGTGGGACACCCCGTTCCAGGGCGACGTCGACGAGGTGTCCGTCTGGAGCTCCGCGCTCACCCCCACGGAGGTCGCCGCGCTCGCGACGCGCTGACCCCCAACCACGGCCCGATCGTCGCGCCCTCCCGCGACGGCCGGGCCGTGGCCTGCGCGGACGTGTTCGCGGTGGCGGACCTCCCAGGACGGGTCGGTAGACTCACGCCCACAGGCGTCGACCCGGCCATCACCGGCGAGCCTCCGGAAGAACAGGCTCCGACCCGCCCGCGGGAACGCGCCCCAGTAGAACCGGACGGGGCAGGCCCGTCACAGCCGCAGCAGAGAGGTCGACGACCCCGCGAGGGGGAGCCGGCAAGCGAGGTGGTACCGCGGTCGTCCCCGCACCCGGGGGTGGTCGTCCTCGCGGCCGTGAGCGAGATCGACCAGGAGAACCGACGGTGACCACCGCACCGCGCTACCCGCTGCACCGCCCCGACCAGCCCGTGCCCGCGTCGCCGGACCTGCCCGGGCTCGAGCGCGACGTCCTCGCGCACTGGGACGCCGACGGGACGTTCCAGGCGTCGATCGACCAGCGTGACGCGGGGCAGGACGGCAGCAACGAGTTCGTCTTCTACGACGGACCTCCGTTCGCGAACGGCCTGCCGCACTACGGCCACCTGCTGACCGGCTACGCGAAGGACGTCGTCCCGCGCTTCCAGACGATGAAGGGCCGCCGCGTCGAGCGCCGGTTCGGCTGGGACACGCACGGCCTGCCCGCGGAGCTCGAGGCGCAGCGGCTGCTCGGCATCACCGAGAAGGCGCAGATCGACGAGCTCGGCATCGCGAAGTTCAACCAGGCGTGCCGCGAGTCGGTGCTCAAGTACACGGGCGAGTGGCGCGACTACGTGACCCGCCAGGCGCGCTGGGTGGACTTCGACCACGACTACAAGACGCTCGACACCACCTTCATGGAGTCGGTGATCTGGGCGTTCAAGCAGCTCTACGACAAGGGCCTCGCGTACGAGGGCTACCGCGTCCTGCCGTACTGCTGGGTCGACGAGACGCCGCTGTCGAACCACGAGCTGCGCATGGACGACGACGTGTACGCGTCGCGCCAGGACCCCGCGCTGACGGTCGGGTTCCGCCTGGAGACCGGCGAGCTGGTGCTCGTCTGGACGACGACGCCGTGGACGCTGCCGAGTAACCTCGCGGTCGCGGTCGGCCCGGACGTCGAGTACGTCGTCGTCGAGCCCGCCGCGGACTCGTCGTTCGCGCAGGCGCACCCGGGCGAGCGCGTCGTGCTGGCCGCTGCCCGGCTCGCCGCGTACGCCCGTGAGCTCGGCGAGGCGACCGTCGTCGAGACCGTCACGGGCGCCGACCTGGTCGGCCGCTCCTACACGCCGCCGTTCGACTACTTCGCGGGCCACGACAACGCCCACCGGGTGCTCGCCGCGGACTTCGTCACGACGGACGACGGCACGGGCGTCGTGCACCTCGCGCCGGCGTTCGGCGAGGACGACATGGTCGCGTGCGACGCCGCGGGCATCGCGCCCGTCGTGCCGGTCGACGCGCGCGGCCGGTTCACCGCCGAGGTCGGCGACTACGCCGGCCAGCAGGTGTTCGACGCGAACAAGCCGATCATCGCCGACCTCAAGGCGGGCTCGGGTCCGCTCGCGCGCGTCGACGCGGCGCAGCGGTCCGTCGTCGTGCGCCACGAGACGTACGACCACTCCTACCCGCACTGCTGGCGGTGCCGGAACCCGCTGATCTACAAGGCCGTGTCGTCGTGGTTCGTGCGCGTCACGGAGTTCCGCGACCGGATGGTCGAGCTCAACCAGGAGATCACCTGGACGCCCGAGCACATCAAGGACGGCCAGTTCGGCAAGTGGCTGAGCAACGCGCGCGACTGGTCGATCAGCCGCAACCGCTACTGGGGCACGCCGATCCCGGTGTGGGTGTCGGACGACCCGCTGCACCCGCGCGTCGACGTCTACGGCTCGCTCGCCGAGCTCGAGGCCGACTTCGGTCGCCTGCCTGTGAACGAGGCGGGTGAGCCGGACCTGCACCGGCCGTTCATCGACGACCTCACGCGCCCGAACCCGGACGACCCGACGGGCGCGAGCACCATGCGCCGGATCCCCGACGTCCTCGACGTGTGGTTCGACTCGGGCGCGATGCCGTTCGCGCAGGTGCACTACCCGTTCGAGAACGCCGACTGGTTCGAGCACCACTACCCGGGCGACTTCATCGTCGAGTACATCGGGCAGACGCGCGGCTGGTTCTACACGCTGCACGTGCTGGCCACGGCGATCTTCGACCGCCCGGCGTTCCGCAACGTCATGTGCCACGGGATCGTGCTCGGCGACGACGGCCGCAAGGCGTCGAAGTCGCTGCGCAACTTCCCGGACCCCGTCGTCATGTGGGACAAGTACGGCTCCGACGCGGTGCGCTGGTCGCTCATGTCGAGCCCGATCCTGCGCGGCGGGAACCTCGTCGTCACGGAGGAGGGCATCCGCGACGGCGTGCGCCAGGTGCTGCTGCCGCTGTGGAGCACGTACTACTTCTTCACGCTGTACGCGGGTGCGGTGCGCGGCGGCGAGGGGCTGACGGCGAAGCGTGTCGACGAGGAGAGCGCCGCGGGGCTCGCGACGATGGACCGGTACGTGCTCGCGCGCACGCGCTGGCTCGTCGACGACGTCACGCGCCACCTCGACGCGTACGACATCGCGGAGGCGTGCGAGGCCGTTCGCGACCACCTCGACCTCGTCACCAACTGGTACGTGCGCACGCAGCGCGACCGGTTCTGGGACGAGGACCAGGCGGCCTTCGACACGCTGTGGACGGTGCTCGAGGTGCTCACGCGCCTCATGGCGCCGCTCGCGCCGCTCGTCACGGAGGAGATCTGGCGCGGCCTGACCGGCGGGCGCAGCGTGCACCTCACGGACTGGCCGACGGCCGCCGACGTCGTGGCGACGGACGTGGGCTTCGAGTACACCGAGGCCGAGCTCGTCGCGGCCATGGACCGCGTGCGCGAGGTCGTGTCGACGACGCACGCGCTGCGCAAGGCCCGGCAGATCCGCGTGCGTCAGCCGCTGCGCGCGCTGCGCGTCGTCGTGCCGCACCCCGAGTGGTTCGGTCCCTTCGTCGGGCTCATCGCGTCCGAGGTCAACGTCCGCGAGGTCGAGCTCCTCGGCCTGCACGACGCGGACGCCGCCGACCTCGGCGTGAGCGCGCAGCTCGCCGTGAACGCGCGCGCGGCCGGCCCGCGCCTGGGCCGTGCGGTCCAGACCGTCATCCGGGCCGCCAAGGCGGGTGCGTGGGAGCAGACGCCCGACGGCGTCGTCGTGCGCACCGACGACGGCGAGGTCGCGCTCCAGGAGCACGAGTACGCGGTGACGACCGTCGTCGAGCAGCGCGAGGGGGCCGACCTGGCCGCCGCGGTGCTGTCGACCGACGGGTTCGTCGTGCTCGACGTCGCCCTCGACGACGAGCTCCTCGCCGAGGGGTACGCGCGCGACGTCGTGCGCCAGGTGCAGGACGCGCGCAAGACCGCCGGCCTCCACGTCGGCGACCGCATCCTGCTCACGCTCGACGTCCCGCGTGACCACGTGGCCGACGTCGAGACGCACCGCGACACGATCGCGCACGAGACGCTCGCGGTGAGCGTCACGGTCAACCCCTCGGCGGGCGACGCCGTCGAGGTCCACGTCGAGGCCGTCGAGGCGGGCGGGTACGAGGCATGAGCAAGGGATCCGAGCACCTGCGCGCCGAGCAGGAGCGCGCCGCGCGCGAGGCCGCCGACGAGGTGTACCGCGCGATCCTCGCGCGCGCGCCCGAGCACGACATCGACCCGACGCTGGACCGCGTGCGCGCGGTGTGCGAGCTGCTGGGCGACCCGCAGCGCGCGTACCGGACCATCCACCTCACGGGCACCAACGGCAAGACGTCGACGAGCCGCATGGTCGAGCGGCTGCTGCGCGAGCACGGGCTGCGCACGGGCCGGTTCACGAGCCCGCACCTCACGCGCGTGACCGAGCGCATCGCGATCGACGGCGAGCCGATCAGCGACGAGCGGTTCGTCGAGGTGTGGCAGGACGTCGCGCCGTACGTGCACCTGGTCGACCAGCAGTCGGCGGAGAAGGGCGAGCCGCGCCTGTCGTTCTTCGAGGTGTTCACGGTGATGGCGTTCGCCGCCTTCGCGGACGCACCCGTCGACGTCGCCGTCGTCGAGGTGGGCCTGGGCGGCCGGTGGGACTCGACGAACGTCGTCGACGGCGAGGTCGCGGTCATCACGCCGATCGCGATGGACCACGAGCGCTACCTCGGCGACACGCTCGTCGAGATCGCGTCGGAGAAGTCGGGCATCGTCAAGGACGGCGCGACGCTCGTCCTGGCCCAGCAGGCCGAGGACGTCGAGGGTGTCGTGCTCGCGGCGGCCGCGGAGCGCGGCGCGCGCGTCGTGCGCGAGGGCGTCGAGATCGCGGTCGTCGACCGGCAGGTCGCGGTCGGCGGGCAGATGCTCACGCTGCGCGGGCTCGGCGGCGTCTACTCCGAGGTGTTCCTGCCGCTGCACGGCGCGTTCCAGGCGCACAACGCGCTGCTCGCGCTCGTCGCCGTGGAGGCGTTCCTCACCGGTGGTGCGGCGCTCGACGGCGACGTCGTCGGGGCCGCGTTCGCCGACGTCACGTCGCCGGGCCGCCTCGAGGTCGTCCGGTCGAGCCCGACGGTCATCGTCGACGGCGCGCACAACCCCGCGGGAGTCGAGGCGCTCGTCGCGTCGCTGGAGGAGGCGTTCGCGTTCCAGCGTGTCGTGGGCGTCGTCGGCGTGATGGCGGACAAGGACCCCGAGGGGATCCTGTCGGTCCTCGAGCCGGTGCTCGCGGAAGTCGTCGTGACGCGGGCTCCGACGGCACGCGCGCTCGACCCGCAGGACCTCGCCGAGGTCGCGTACGACGTGTTCGGCGAGGACCGCGTGCACGTCGTCGAGCGGCTCGACGAGGCCGTCGACCTGGCGGCGTCGCTCGCGGAGAGCGAGGTCGAGCGGGGGGCCGCGGTGCTCGTGACCGGCTCGATCGTGCTCGTCGCGGAGGCCCGGATCCTCCTGGGCCGCCCCTGACGGCTCGTCGCACCCTGCACCGCCACCCGTCCGGGTGACACCGCGCCCCCGGCTGCACGAACGTGCACCGGGGGCGCACGTCGTCGCCTTGACCGTTCCTTGGGGCGCGGAGAAGGTGGGGGTGGTCGGGACGACGAGGCCTCGACGCACCTGACGTGGGCGGTCGTGCCCAGGTCGACGGGAGGACGGACAGCGTGAAGAAGCTCATCAACGACCCCCAGGACGTCGTCGCCGAGTCGCTCGAGGGCTTCGCGGCCGCGCACCCGGACCTCGTCGAGGTGCACCTCGACCCGCCGTACGTGGTGCGGGCGGGCGGCGCACGCGAGGGCAAGGTCGGGCTCGTGAGCGGCGGCGGCAGCGGGCACGAGCCGCTGCACGCGGGGTTCGTCGGTGTCGGCATGCTCGACGCGGCCGTGCCGGGCGCGGTGTTCACGTCCCCGACGCCCGACCAGATCGCGCCCGCGATCCAGGCGGCCGACGGCGGCGCGGGCGTGCTCGCGATCGTCAAGAACTACACGGGCGACGTGCTCAACTTCGAGACCGGCGCGGAGCTCGCCGAGGCCGAGGGCGTGACCGTCCGCTCGGTCGTCGTCAACGACGACGTCGCCGTCGAGGACTCGCTCTACACGGCGGGTCGTCGCGGCGTCGCGGGGACCGTGTGCGTCGAGAAGATCGCGGGCGCGGCCGCCGAGCGCGGCGACGACCTCGACGCCGTCGCGGCCGTCGCCGAGAAGGTCATCGCCAATGTCCGGTCCATGGGCGTCGCGCTCACCGCGTGCACCGTCCCGCACGCCGGCAAGCCGAGCTTCGACCTGCCCGAGGACGAGATCGAGATCGGCATCGGCATCCACGGCGAGCCCGGCCGGCGGCGCATCCCGCTCGCGGGCGCGGACGAGATCACCGAGATGCTGCTGACACCCGTGGTCGACGACCTGGGCCTGTCGGGCGGCGAGGAGGTGCTGCTGTTCGTCAACGGCATGGGGGGCACGCCCGCCTCCGAGCTGTACGTCGTCTATCGTCGGGCACGCGCGTTGCTCTCCGAGCGCGGGGTCGAGGTCACTCGCTCGCTCGTCGGCAACTACGTGACATCACTGGAGATGCAGGGCGCGTCGGTCACCGTGCTGCGGCTGGACGCCGAGACGACCGCCCTGTGGGACGCCCCCGTGCACACCACCGCCCTGCGGTGGTGAGGCTCCGGGACGTCCGCGGTCGAGGGGACGGGGCATGACGCTGGACGTGGCGTGGGCGGTGGCGTGGGTGCGTGCGAGCGCCGCGACGGTCGCCGAGCATCGCGACGAGCTGGTCGAGCTCGACCGTCAGATCGGCGACGGCGACCACGGCGAGAACCTCAACCGCGGCTTCAAGGCGGTCGTCGCGAAGCTCGACGCCCTGCCCGAGCAGCCCGCCCAGATCGGCGACGTGCTCAAGCTCGTCGCGACGACCCTCATGTCGACGGTCGGCGGCGCGGCCGGACCGCTGTACGGCACCGCGTTCCTCCGGGCCGCGCGGGCCACCGACGTCACGGAGCTCGACAGCGGCGGCGTGGTCGCGCTGCTCGAGGCCGCGCTCGAGGGGATCGTGGCGCGCGGCAAGGCGACGACGGGCGAGAAGACGATGGTCGACGCGTGGACTCCCGCCACGGAGGCCGCGGTCGCCGCGGCCGACCAGGG
>NZ_JAAXOY010000310.1 GCF_012396155.1 Cellulomonas septica
CCAGTGGTCGAGGCCCGCCTGCTCGCGGGTCAGCCGGTGCACGAGCGCACCGCGCGACCGGTGCCGCAGCTGCAGCACGCGCGCCCGCTCCTCGCTCACGTCGGGCACGACGCGCTTGGCCGCGTCCGTCGGCGTCGACGCGCGGAAGTCCGCGACGAGGTCGAGCAGCGGCGAGTCCATGTGGTGCCCGATCGCCGAGACGAGCGGCGTCCGGCACGCGGCCGCCGCGCGGACCAGCGTCTCGTTGCTGAACGGCAGCAGGTCCTCGAACGACCCGCCGCCGCGCGCCACGACGACCACCTCGACGCGCGGGTCCGCGTCGAGCTCCGCGATCGCCGCCGACACCTCGGGCACCGCGCGCGGCCCTTGGACCGTCACGCGCCGGATCTCGAACCGCACCCCGGGCCAGCGTGCGCGCGCGTTCGACACGACGTCGTGCTCGGCGTCGCCCTGCTGCGCGCACACGAGCCCGACGACGGCCGGCAGGAACGGCAGCGGCCGCTTGCGGGCCGGGTCGAACAGCCCCTCGGCGGCCAGCAGGCCCTTGAGGTGCTCGATCCGCGCGAGCAGCTCGCCCAGCCCGACGAGGCGGACGTCGTCCGCCTGGAACGTCAGGTCGCCCTTCTTGGCGTGGAACCGCGGGCTCGCGTGCACCACGACGTGCGCGCCGTCGGTCGCCGCGTCGCCGAGCCTCCGGATCGCGCCCGCGGGCGCGGTGACGGACAGCGACATGTCGAGGTCGGTGTCGCGCAGCGTGAGGAAGTACAGGGTGTTCCACCGCTTGAGGTTGAGCACCTGCCCCTCGACCCACACGGGCGGCATCCGCGCGATGTAGTCCGCGATCTTCGGCGCCAGGTGCCGGACGGGCCACGGGCGCTCCGGCGTCGTCTCCGCCGCGCGCAGCGGCAGCGGCAGCCGCGCGGCGGGCTCCTGGGGTTCGGTGCTCACCCGCACAGCCTGCCCCACACCGCGGACAACCCCGGCCGTCGCTGCTCGGGCTCACCCGGCCCTGCGCCGTCGACCCCGTCATGACGCCCGCTCACGTCCGCCGCGCAGGCGTCATGACGGGTCGCGGTCCGGTCGACGCGTGCGAGGCCCGTGGACGTCGCGTGGAGGTGCGCGAACGCACACCGGCGCGGGGGCCGTGCGTGCAGGTCCCGAACGTAGACTCGTGACGTGACCTCTGCGACCGACCAGGCCCCCGGCGTGCCCCCGACCAAGCGCGTGCTGCTCGCCGCGCCCCGCGGGTACTGCGCCGGCGTCGACCGGGCCGTCGTCGCCGTCGAGAAGGCCCTCGAGCACTACGGCGCCCCCGTGTACGTCCGCAAGGAGATCGTGCACAACAAGTACGTCGTCGAGACGCTCGCCGCCCGCGGCGCCGTCTTCGTCGACGAGACCGACGAGGTGCCCGAGGGCGCGCGCGTCGTGTTCTCCGCGCACGGCGTCTCCCCGGCCGTGCACGCCGCGGCCGCGGCCCGCTCGCTCCAGACGATCGACGCGACGTGCCCCCTGGTGACGAAGGTGCACAAGGAGGCCGTGCGGTTCGCCGCCGAGGACTACGACATCCTGCTCATCGGCCACGACGGGCACGAGGAGGTCGAGGGCACGCAGGGTGAGGCGCCCGAGCACATCCAGGTCGTCAACTCCCCGGAGGCCGTCGACGACGTCGTCGTGCGCGACCCCGAGCGCCTCGTGTGGATCTCGCAGACCACGCTGTCCGTCGACGAGACGATGGAGACCGTCCGCCGCCTGCGCGAGCGGTTCCCCCACCTGCAGGACCCGCCGAGCGACGACATCTGCTACGCCACGCAGAACCGCCAGGTCGCCGTCAAGAAGCTCGCGCCGCACTGCGACGTCGTCATCACCGTGGGTTCAGCGAACTCGTCCAACTCGGTGCGCCTCGTCGAGGTCGCGCTCGACGCCGGGGCGCGCGCGTCCTACCGCGTCGACAAGGCGTCCGAGATCGACCCGGCCTGGTTCGACGGTGCGACGACCGTCGGCGTCACGTCCGGCGCGTCCGTGCCGGAGATCCTGGTCCGCGACGTCCTCGAGCTGCTGGCCGGTCTGGGCTACGGCGAGGTCGAGGAGGTCCGCACGGCGACCGAGGACCTCATGTTCTCCCTCCCGCGCGAGCTCCGCGCCGACCTCAAGGCCTCCGGCGCCACGCCCGAGCGCCCGCGCCGCGAGGGGCGACGCTCGCTCGACGTCCAGCCCTCCTGACCGCTCTCCCGTCGCGGGTCGGGACCGCGCCGACCCTGGCGCCCGCGCTGCGCACCGCCCGTAGCCCGGCCCGTGGGCGGGGCCCCGTCCGGAACCCGGGCCGGGGGGGTGCGAGGGTGGAACGATGCCCACCGCCAGCCCGTCGCGGCGCACCCCCCTGTCCTACGGCCGAGGTCTCGCCGGCATCCAACGCCGCGTCTTCTGGCCCGCCCTCGGGATCGTGCTCGGTGTCGCCGCCCTGGCGATCGCGTTCCCGGAGACCGCGGAGGGCGTGGTCGGCGCGCTGCAGGAGAACGTCATCGGCGTCTTCGGCTGGTACTACGTCCTGCTCGTCGCGGGCTTCGTGGCCTTCGCGCTGTGGCTCGGTCTCGGGCGGTGGGGCGACCTCACGCTCGGCGCGGACGACGACCGGCCGGAGTTCGGGCTGCGGACGTGGTTCGCGATGCTCTTCGCCGCAGGGATGGGCATCGGCCTCGTCTTCTACGGCGTCGCGGAGCCGCTGAGCCACTTCGCGAACCCCAAGCCGGGCGTGACGGGCACGCAGGCGCAGCTCGCGCAGTCGACGCTCGCGCAGACCTACCTGCACTGGGGTGTCCACGCGTGGGCCATCTACGTGGTCGTCGGCCTGGCCGTCGCGTGGGCGGTGCACCGGCGCGGACGGCCCGTCTCGATCCGCTGGGCGCTCGAGCCGCTCCTCGGCGACCGCGTCCGCGGCACGCTGGGCGACGCGATCGACGTCGCGGCCGTCGTCGGGACGATGTTCGGCGTCGCGACCTCGCTGGGCCTCGGTGTCCTGCAGATCTCGGCCGGCCTGCGGCACGTCGGCGTCGCGTCGTCGGGCCGGACCACGCAGGTCGTGCTCATCGTGGTCATCACGGCGATCGCGACGTGGTCGGTCCTCAGCGGGCTGGACCGCGGTCTGAAGTGGCTGTCGAACATCAACGTCGCGCTCGCGGGCGTGCTGCTCGTCGCCGTCCTGCTGCTCGGTCCGACGCTGTTCCTGCTGCGCGACTTCGTGCAGTCGATCGGCGTCTACCTCTCGTCGGTCGTCTCGCTCACGTTCAACGTCAGCGCGTACGCGGGCCCGGAGGGCGAGGCCTGGCAGGCCATGTGGACGACGTTCTACTGGGGCTGGTGGATGTCGTGGGCGCCGTTCGTCGGCGTGTTCATCGCCCGCATCTCCCGCGGCCGGACGGTGCGGGAGTTCGTGGCGGGCGTGCTGCTCGTGCCGACCCTCGTGACGTTCCTCTGGTTCTCCGTGCTCGGCGGGACGGCGATCTACCGCGAGATCTTCGGCACCGGCGGCCTCGTCGGCGCGGACGGCACGGTCGTCGCCGAGAACGCGCTGTTCGACGTGCTCGCCGGCCTGCCGTGGGGATCCGTGCTGTCGGTGCTCGCGATCGTGCTCATCGGGCTGTTCTTCATCACCTCGGCCGACTCCGGGTCGCTCGTCGTGGCGATGCTGTCGTCCGGCGGCAACCCCGAGCCGAGCCGACCCGTGCGCGTGGTCTGGGCGACGCTCGGCGGCCTGCTCGCGATCGCGCTGCTGCTGGCCGGCGGGCTGGTCGCGCTGCAGACCGCGGCCATCCTCATCGCCCTGCCGTTCTCGCTCGTGATGATCGGGATGGTGGTGTCCCTGGCCCGGGCGCTCGGCAGGGAGCACCACGAGCTGCTCCGGGCGCAGCGCCTCGAGGCGCGGGCACGGCTCACGCGGCACGTCACCGAGCACGTCACCGGCGAGGTCACCTCGCTGCTCGCGCGCCGGTCCCGGGCCGACGCGTCACCCCGTCCCTCGCGCGTCCTGCGCCGCCGCCCGCACGGGAAGGACGCACCGGGACCGGACCCGCGCGACGACTGAGCGGCTGCGCGACCCGAGCGGCCTCCGACCGGCCGAAGGGTGCACCGGTGCACACC
>NZ_JAAXOY010000311.1 GCF_012396155.1 Cellulomonas septica
GGCGGAGGGTCGCGTCCGTGAGGGCCGGCGGGGTCCAGCCGGCGTCGGCGGCGTTGAGCGTCGTGCCCGGCGGGACGATCGCGTCGATCTCGTCGAGGACGTCGGCGGAGAGGCGCACGTCGAGCGCGGCGAGCGCCGAGTCGAGGTGCTCGGGCGTGCGCGGGCCGATGATCGCGGACGTGACGGCCGGGTGCTCGAGCACGAAGCCGAGCGCGAGCTGCACGAGCGTCAGTCCCGCGGCCTCGGCGACCTTGGTGAGGGCCTGCACGGCCTCGGCCTTCGCGAGGTTCTCCGGGAGCGACGGGTCGTGCCGGCCGGGCTGCCGGGCGATGCGCGGCGAGACGGGCGCGTCGGCGCCGACGGGACGGCCGGACAGCCAGCCGCCCGCGAGCGGGCTCCACGGCAGGACACCGAGCCCGTGCTCGAGGGCGAGCGGCAGGATCTCCCGCTCCACGCCGCGCGCGAGGATCGAGTACGGCGGCTGCTCGGTGACGGGCCGGACGAGCCGCCGGTCGCGCGCGACCCACTGCGCCTCGACGATCTGCGAGCCGAGGAAAGTCGAGGTGCCGACGTAGCGGACCTTGCCGGAGCGGACCAGGTCGTCGAGCGCGGACAGCGTCTCCTCGACGTCCGTCCCCGGCTCGGGGCGGTGCACCTGGTACAGGTCGACGTGGTCGGTCTGCAGGCGGCGCAGCGAGTCCTCGACCTCGCGGATGATCCAGCGCCGCGAGTTGCCGGCGTGGTTGACCTCGTCGGACAGCCGGCCGTGCACCTTGGTCGCGAGCACGACGTCGTCGCGGCGGCCCTGGAGGGCCTTCCCGACGATCGTCTCGGACTCGCCGCGCGAGTAGACGTCGGCGGTGTCGATGACGTTGATGCCGGCGTCGAGCGCGCGGTGGATGATCGCGACGGACTCGTCGTGGTCGGGGTTGCCCCACGCGCCGAAGTTCATGGCGCCGAGGGTGAGCGTGCTGACCTGCACACCGGTGCGGCCGAGCGGGCGGTACGTCGTCATGCGTGGACTCCTCGGGTGACGGGTTCCGGGGCGGGCCCAGCGACGGTCGCGGCGGCGGCCGTCGGTGCGGCGTCCCGTGCAGTCTGCGTCGGGACGGCGGCGAGCGCCGCGCGGCGGGTCGTGAACTGCGACCGGGGACGGGTCAGGCCGTAGTGCTCGCGCAGCGTCGTGCCGGCGTACTCGCGGCGGAACAGCCCGCGGGCCTCCAGGATCGGCACGACGTGCTCCGCGAAGTCGGTGAACCCGCCGGTCAGGTACGGCGGCATGACGTTGAACCCGTCCGCCGCGCCGCGCGTGAACCAGGTCTCGATCACGTCGGCGACCTGCTCGGGCGTCCCGACGACGAGCTTGTGCCCGCGCGCCCCGGCGAGCCGGTGCAGCAGCGCGCGCGACGTGGGCCGCTCGCGCTCGGCCAGGTCACGGACCAGCCGGAACCGCGACGACTCGGCGCGGTCGTCCGACACGTCGATCCGCTCGACGGGGAACGGCAGGTCGAGCTCGGCCTCGGTGAGCTCGACGCCGACGAGCCGCCGCAGGAGGTCGATCGAGTACGCGGGCTGCGTGAGCTCGTCGAGGTCCCGCTGCAGCGCCCGCGCCTCGGCCTCGGTCGACCCGAGGTAGGGGCTGATGCCGGGCAGGACGAGCAGGTCGTCGGGGTCGCGCCCGTCGGCCGCGGCGCGTCGCCGCACGTCGGCGTAGTACGCCTGCGCCTCGTCGAGCGTCTGGTGCGCGGCGAAGACCGCGTCGGCCCAGCGCGCGGCGAACGCGCGCCCGTCGTGCGACGTGCCGGCCTGCACGTACACCGGGCGGCCCTGCGGCGTGCGCGGCGTGTTGAGCGGGCCGCGGACCGCGAAGTGCGGCCCGACGTGGTCGATCCGGTGGATGCGGTCGGTGTCCGCGTAGCGGCCGGAGGCCGGGTCGCCGACGACCGCGTCGTCCTCCCACGAGTCCCACAGCGCCGTGACGACGTCGAGGAACTCGTCGGCCCGCGCGTACCGGTCGGCGTGCGCGGGGTGCTCGTCGAGGCCGAAGTTCTGCGCGGCACCCGGCGCCCCCGTCGTGACGATGTTCCAGCCGGCCCGGCCGCCGCTCACGTGGTCGAGGCCGGCGAGCTGCCGCGCCAGGTTGTACGGCTCGGAGTACGTCGTGGACGCGGTGCCGATGAGCCCGAGGTGCGTCGTCGACGCGGCGATCGCCGACAGCAGCGTGAACGGCTCGAGACGGAACCGGGTCGCGTACGCGATGTTGTCGGCGAGCGACGGCCCGTCGGCGAGGAAGAGCCCGTCGAACCGGGCGGCCTCCGCCGCCCGCGCCAGGTCCACGTAGTACGCGAGGTCGAGCACGCGCTCCGGGGACGACGCCGGGTACCGCCAGGCCGCCTCGTGGTGCCCGCCCGGGTAGACGAACAGGTTGAGGTGGAGCTGGCGCCCGGCGCGGCCCGCCGTCATCCGGTCACCTCCGCGCTCGCGAGCCGCGCGACCGTGTGCGGGTTGGCCGGGCGGGCCAGGCCGTAGTGGTCGCGCAGCGTCGTGCCCGTGTACTCGGACCGGAAGATGCCGCGCTCGACGAGGATCGGGACCACCTGGTCGACGAACTCCTCCAGGCCCGACGGGAGCACCGGGGGCATGATGTTGAACCCGTCGGCGGCACCCTGGTCGTACCAGTCCTGGATCGCGTCGGCGACCTGCTCGGCGGTGCCCGAGAACGTGCGGTGACCGCGCCCGCCGCCGAGCCGGCCGATGAGCTGGCGGACCGTGAGCCGCTCGCGCCGGCCCAGGTTCACGATGAGCGTGTACCGGCTCTTCGCCCCCTCGATCTCGTCCTCCGACGGCAGGTGGTCCGGCAGCTCGCGGTCGAGCGGGAGGTCCTCCGGGTCGACCCGCAGCTGCGCCGCGAGCTGCACCCGCGCGTACTCCGGGTTGATGAGCCGGTCGAGCTCGTCCTCCTTCTCCCGTGCCTCCGCCTCGGTCGCGCCGATCACCGGCACGATCCCCGGCAGGACGAGCACCGTCGCGGGGTCGCGGCCCCACTCGACCGCGCGGCGCTTGAGGTCCGCGTAGAACGCCTGCGCGTCCCCGAGCGTCTGCTGCGCCGTGAACACGGCCTCCGCGAAGCGGGCCGCGAGGTCCTTGCCGTCCTCCGACGAGCCGGCCTGCACGAGCAGCGGGTGCGCCTGCGGCGAGCGGGGCGTCGTGAGTGCGCCCGCGACGCGGAAGTGCTCGCCGACGTGGCCGATCGGGTGCACGCGCGACGAGTCACCCCAGAGCCCGGCCTCCTTGTCGCCGATCTCCGCGTCGTCCTCCCACGAGTCCCACAGCTTGAGCGCGACCTCGATGAACTCCGCCGCGCGCGCGTACCGGTCGGCGTGCGCGGGCTGCTCGTCGAGCCCGAAGTTGCGGGCGGCCTCGACGAACGCCGTCGTGACGATGTTCCAGCCGGCCCGGCCGTTGCTGATGTGGTCGACCGACGCGAAGCGTCGGGCCAGGTTGTACGGGTCGTTGTAGGTGGTCGACGCGGTCGCGATCAGGCCGATCCGCTGCGTGACCGCGGCGATCGCCGCCAGGACGACGGTCGGCTCGAGCGTGCCCGACGGGCGGCGGCCGATGTCCCGGTGCAGCGCGGGGCCGTCGGCGAAGAAGATCGAGTCGAGCTTGCCGCGCTCCGCCGTCTGCGCCAGGCGCTGGAGGTACGCGATGTTGGTGGAGACGAACGACGCGTCGCTCTCCGGCAGGCGCCACGACGCCTCGTGGTGGCCCGTGCTCATGAGGAACGCGTTGAGGTGCAGGTGCCCCTCGCGGTGGGTGGTCATCGGGTGCTCCTCGGGTCGTCGAGGGGAACGGTGGGGGTCGGTGCGCCCAGGGCGTCGAGCAGCTGGGCGCGGAGCGCGGCGAACCGCGGGTGGGCGGGGTCGCGCGGGCCGTCGTCGAGCGCGACGGGCACGTCGAGGGAGATGCGCCCTTCGTCGAGCACGACGACTCGCTCGGCCAGCACGATCGCCTCGTCGACGTCGTGCGTGACGAGCAGGACCGCCGGGCGGTGCCGCGCGCACAGGTCGCGCAGCAGCCCGTGCATGCGCAGCCGCGTGAGCGCGTCGAGCGCGCCGAACGGCTCGTCGGCCAGCAGGAGCTGCGGCTCCCGGACGAGCGAGCGCGCGAGCGACAC
>NZ_JAAXOY010000312.1 GCF_012396155.1 Cellulomonas septica
CGACGACGCCGCCGCCCTCGCGCGCGGAGCCGTCAGGCCTGCCCCCGCACGCACCACGCGGTCGCCTCGACCGTGAACGGAGCAGGTCCCAGGTCGAGCGCGCGCGCCGCACGCCAGAACACCGTGAGCGGGCCGCGGTCCGCCTGGTCCCACACCGACGCCGCGACGGTCCCGCCCGGCCGCGTCACGCGGCGCATCTCCCCCAGCCCCGCGACCGGGTCCGCCATGAAGTGGACGACGAGCCTGCGCGAACGTCGCGTCGGACGCGTCGTCGTCGAACGGGAGCGCCTCCGCGGGCGAAGAGCACCCGCCGACGGTACGAGCGCTGCCCCGACGGCACCTCGCGAGCGCCGTGCGCCCGAGGGTGAACCCGGTCGGGATGGCGGGATTCGAACCCACGACCTTCCGCTCCCAAAGCGGACGCGCTACCAACCTGCGCCACATCCCGTGCGCACCCCGGTACGGCCGGGTGGCCGGGTGGGGTGCACGATCCGCTCCTGCGCACCCGGTACCCTGGGTGCCGCGGTCCGGCCTGCCGGACCTGTGCGGACGTAGCTCAATGGTAGAGCCCCAGTCTTCCAAACTGGCTACGCGGGTTCGATTCCCGTCGTCCGCTCCGACACGCGTGCCGCTGCTCCCAGGCGACCGCCTCCTGGGCCACGGTCGCCGGCGACCCGGCCCGTCACGCCACCGGCTGGAGCACGATCCCGAGCTCGGAGTCGTGCGTCGTCACCGCGAGCGGCACCGAGATGCCGTCGATCGGACCGGCGAGCCAGGCGTCGCGGATCAGCCGCAGGAACGAGACGTGCACCAGCAGGTCGGCGACGTCCCGCGCGGCATCGACCTCGGCAGCCCTCGGTGCGTGCTCGCCGACGTAGCGTTCGAACGAGCCCTGCATGGACGCCCACCCGCGCAGGGTCAGGTCCTCCCGGTAGTGCAACGGGATGTCGGCCGGCCCGTCGTCCATGCTGTCGAAGTCGTCGATCGGCGACGACCATGCCTCGAGCGAGGCGAACCAGTGGTCGGGGTTGATCGTGTAGCCGTTCATCTCGGTGTAGAGGGCGGGGTACTCGCCCTCGCTCTCGGTCAGGAGCGTGGCGCACCGCTGCAGCCAGCGCCGCACCTCGTCGGGCCGGTTGGTGAACCCGCCGCGCGCAGCCCGCGCGAACCCGTCGACGCCGGTCGCCTCGAGCCTGTCGGCGAGGCGCTCGCACGCCCCGTCCAGGTCGCCGGCCCTGACCCACTCGTCGACGTCGTCGAACAGCTCCGTGTCGCGCATGCGCCGACCATAGGGTCGCGGAGAGCCGTTCGGAGCGTGCCTCACGAGCGTCACCCGTCCGCCGCAGCGGCCGCCGGGGGCGCACCTACCGCTTCCTGCGCTCACCGCGCCGACGACCTTCCGACTCTCGCGGCGCTTTCCGAGCGGCGTCTGAGATGATCGGACCAGACACCGGGTGCTCGAGGAGGGCTCATGACGCGGCTGACGCTCGGCAACGTCGTCAAGGTGGCGGCCGTCCTGGTCTTCCTGCCCCTGCTCGCTTACCTGGTGGTCGTCATCGGCGCGGTGCGCAAGCACCTCCGGACGTCCCTCGAGGGCCTGGTCTACGCCGGGGCGTTCTCTGCGGCGGTCTTCGTGCTCGACGCCCCCTGGGGACTGCGCACCCTGCTCGTGCTCGTCGCGATGGGCGCCTCGGGCGTCCGCTCCTGGCACCTGCGCGACCTCTGGCTGCCGGCACGACGCCGGTGGTGGAAGCGGGACGTGAGGGGGACCGCGACCGTCGTCTCGACGTCCCGCGCGCCGCACACCACCCCCGTCGAGGGGGCGGAGGACCTGACGTCGACGGTCGCCCGGGTCCGCGAGAAGGCCGACCGGAACCGGCGGCGCCTGCCCGGCGACACCCACCGGACCGTCGTGCGGATCTGCGACGTGCTGGACGCCGTGATCGCCTCGGAGCAGCGTGAGCCCACCCGCGACGCGCGGTTCGAGTACGAGCTGGACGCGATGGTGCGGCAGTACCTGCCGTCCGTGCTCACGAGCTACCTCGCGATCCCGCCGGGCAGGGTGCACGAGCGCCAGCCCGACGGTCGCACCCCCGTCGAGGAGCTGGCCGAGCAGCTGCGGATCCTCGCGGCCCAGGCCGACACCCTCGACGCGAGCCGGCAGCGTCGCCTGACGGCGGACCTGAGCACGAGCGGCAACTTCCTGCGCGACAAGTACGGGCACCGTCAGCCGGACGCGTTCGACTTCCGTGTCCACTAGGCCACCGGTCGACCGCGCGGTGAGCGGGACGCCGTCGCCGCAGCGGCACGACGTGACCACCTCCCCCGAGGCGTGGGACGACCTGCGCACGCGCCTGCGCGCGACGCGCTGGCCCGCGGCGCCGAGCGGTGCGGGCTGGTCGCTCGGCACCGACCAGGAGTACCTGCGCCACCTGGTCGCCTACTGGGCGGACGGCTTCGACTGGCCGGCGCGCGAGACCGAGCAGGCGCGCGTGCCGCGCTTCCGCGTGCGGGTGCGCGGCGTCGACGTCAGCTTCGTGCACGTGCGCCCGGTCCGGGCGTCCGGGGCGCCGCCGGCGCTGCCGCTCGTCCTCACGCACGGCTGGCCGGACTCGTCGTGGCGCTACTCCAAGGTCGTCGGCCCGCTCACCGACCCCGGGGCCCACGGCGCGGACCCGGACGACGCGTTCGACGTCGTCGTCCCCGACATGCCCGGGTTCGGGCACTCGGTGCTCCCGCCGGACGTCGTCCTCGACTCGGTCGCGGTCGCCGGGGTGTGGGCGGACCTGATGGACGCGCTCGGCTACGACCGGTACGGGGCCGCGGGCGGCGACATCGGCAGCGCCGTGACGCGCTTCCTCGCGCTCGACCACCCCGAGCGCCTCGTGGGCGTCCACCGCATGGACGCCGGGCTCCCGGTCCTCACCGGCGACGTCGCCGACCTGTCCCCCGTCGAGCGCGACTGGTTCGCGGACGTGGACCGGTGGCGTGCGGCCGAGGGCGCCTACGGCGCGGTGCACCGCACGAAGCCGCTGACGCAGGCCGTGGGCCTCACCGACTCGCCCGCGGGGCTGGCGGCGTGGGTCGTCGAGAAGCTGCACGCCTGGAGCGACCCGCGCACCGGCATCGCCGCGTTCACCGACGACGAGGTCCTCACGCTGCTCAGCACCACCTGGTTCACCGGGACGGCCGGCTCGTCGATGCGGATGTACCACGCGAACGCCGCCATCCCGCGCGCGCAGCACGCGCGCCGCGTCGAGGTGCCGTCCGGGTTCTCGCTCTTCCCGGGCGACATCCTGCGGCCGCCCCGGGAGTGGCTCGACCGCGTCGCGCACGTCGTCTCCGTGACCGAGCCCCCGGCGGGCGGTCACTTCGCGCCGTTCGAGACCCCCGGACGCTACGCGCAGGAGCTCCGCGACTTCTTCCGCCCGCTGCGCGCGGGGACCTGACCCCGCGTCACCCGCGGGCGAGGCGGGACACGCGCAGGTAGTCGAACTGGTTCGTCGCCCCCGCCCCGCCGTGCGACACGAGCCCGACCTGGAGGTCCGACCCGGCGGGGAACGTCCACACACCACCCGCGACCCAGGTCCGCCCGTCGGTGCTCGTGAACGCCTGCACGTCGTGCTCGCCCGTCCGGTCGGTCCGGTGGACGAGCCGCAGCCACGTCGTCTCCGCGGGCGGCCCGACGATCGTCCCGCCGTAGGAGAGGCGTCCGGCGTACGGGCGCTCGGTGCCGTACTCGGTCTGCCGGGTGTTCCAGATCGCGACGTGCGAGAGCCGCGCCCAGAGGTCGTCGTCGACGTACGCGACCAGGCCGCCCTGCTGGTAGTTCCGGACGGTGTCCGTGCCGAGGTCGGTGCTCAGGCGCGTCTCGGCGACCCAGTCGGTCTCGGGCACGTCGCGCAGCAGAACCCCGGCGTCGTTCGTCGGGCCGACGAGGTCGGCCGCCTCGGTCGGCCAGGTCAGCACCCCGTCCGCGACGGTGACCTGCGGGTCGCGGACCGTGCGCCAGCCGTCGTCGAGGGTCGTGCCGTCGAACTCGTCGCTCAGGTCCCGCAGGAGAGGGCCGGGCCGCGGCACGGGGACGGTCCGCGTGGCCGGGCGGGCCGCGGCGAGCGCGCTCAGGTTGTCGACGTGCACGCCCGCACCGCTCGCGGCCGCGCCACC
>NZ_JAAXOY010000313.1 GCF_012396155.1 Cellulomonas septica
CGTCGACGTGGCCGACGACCTCCGTCGGGGCACCCGCCACGTCGGCGTCGTCGTCCCCGGTCGCCGCCGGCGCGAGGACCAGCAGCACCTGCAGGACCGCGTCGATCGAGCCCGCCTTCGCGCGGACCAGCAGCACGCGGACGTCGTCGGCGAGCGCGAGACCGCCGACCAGCGCGAGCTCCGCCTGCGTGCCCTTGGCGGGGAACCACCGGCGGCCCGGCAGCCAGTCGCGGACCGCGGCCAGCAGCGCGACGTCGAGGGCGTCGGGCGGCGTGACGACGAGCGTCATCGCGCCCCCGCACGGCCGCGACGGTCGCCCGCGTGCGCGTCACCGGGAGCGCCGGGGTCGTCGGACGGCGGGTCGAGCTCGAGCCAGTAGAAGTCGCGCGAGCCGAGCGTGAACAGCGCGGTGCCGTCGTCGCGCACGGCCGGGAAGGCCGCGCCGCCGAAGACGTCGCGCATGGTCCAGCCGACGCGGTCCGGCATGGTCACCGTCGCGGACCGGGCGGTCGACGCCATGTTCGCGACGACAAGGATCGTCTGGTCCTCGGTCTCGCGCAGGAACGTCAGGACCGACTCGTTGTCCGACGGGACGACCGTGAAGTCGCCCTTGCCGAGCGCCGGGTAGCGGCGGCGGACCGTGAGCATGCCCCGCACCCAGTGCAGCTGCGACGTCGGCTGCGCGAGCTGCGCCTCGACGTTCGTGTGGCTGTAGTGGTGCACCAGCGACTGGACCAGCGGCAGGTAGAGCTTGCCGGGGTCGGCCGTCGAGAAGCCCGCGTTGCGGTCGGGCGTCCACTGCATCGGCGTGCGCACGGCGTCGCGGTCCGGGAGCCAGATGTTGTCGCCCATGCCGATCTCGTCGCCGTAGTACAGGCAGGGGCTGCCCGGCAGCGAGAGCAGGAGCGCGTGCGCGAGCTCGATCTCCTTGCGCGAGTTGTCCAGCAGGGGAGCGAGCCGGCGGCGGATGCCGACGTTGGCGCGCATGCGCGAGTCCGGCGCGTACCAGCCGTACATCGACGCGCGCTCCTCGGTCGACACCATCTCGAGCGTCAGCTCGTCGTGGTTGCGCAGGAACGTCGACCACTGCGCGCCCTTCGGGATGGGCGGGGTGTCGGCCAGGATGTCGATGATCGGCGTCGCCCGCTGGTCGCGCAGCGAGTAGTAGATGCGCGGCATCACGGGGAAGTGGAAGCACATGTGGCACTCCGGCTCCTCCTCGGTGCCGAAGTAGTGCACGACGTCCTCGGGCCACTGGTTCGCCTCGGCCAGCATGATCCGGCCCGGGAACTCCTCGTCGATCATGCGGCGCACGTCGCGCAGGAACGCGTGCGTCTCCGGGAGGTTCTCGCAGTTCGTGCCCTCGGCCTCGAACAGGTAGGGCACCGCGTCCAGGCGGAACCCGTCGACGCCGATCCGCAGCCAGAACCGGGCGACGTCCATCATCGCCTCGACCACCCGCGGGTTCTCGAAGTTGAGGTCCGGCTGGTGGCTGAAGAACCGGTGCCAGAAGTACTGCCGGCGCACGGGGTCGAACGTCCAGTTCGACGTCTCGGTGTCGACGAAGATGATGCGCGCGTCCTGGTAGCGCGTGTTGTCGTCGCTCCACACGTAGAAGTCGCCGTACGGGCCCTCGGGGTCCGAGCGCGACGCCTGGAACCACGGGTGCTGGTCGCTCGTGTGGTTCATCACCAGGTCGATGACCAGCCGCATGCCGCGCGCGTGCGCCTCGGAGATGAGCTCCTGGAAGTCCGCGACCGTGCCGTACTGCGCGGCGATCGCCGTGTAGTCCGCCACGTCGTACCCGCCGTCGCGCAGCGGCGACGGGTAGAACGGCGGCAGCCAGAGGCAGTCGATGCCGAGCCACTGCAGGTAGTCCAGGCGGTCGATCAGGCCGCGCAGGTCGCCGCTGCCCTGGCCCGTCGCGTCCGAGAAGCAGCGCAGCATGACCTCGTAGAAGACCGCCGTCCGGTACCAGTCCGGGTCGTCCGACAGGCCCGGGCGCGCCTCGGACGCCGCCGGGACGGTCGGCTGCCGCTTCTGCGGCAGGGCGGTGAGCATGATCTGCCCCGTGTTCGGCGCGGGCTCGCGCAGGCGCACCTCGGGGACCGGCGGCAGCGTCGTCACGCCTCCTCCAGGTGGATCACGTGCGCGGGCCGCACGGCCGGGTCGAGGCGTACCCAGGGTTCGGCGCCCCACTCCCACGTCTCGCCGGTCAGGAGGTCGTGCGCGCGCAGCGGGCGGTCCGTCGGCAGGCCGAGGGACGCGAGGTCCAGCTGCACGACGCCCTCGCGCGCGTTCCAGGTGTCGAGGTTGACGATCGTGAGGACGGTGTCCGCGCGGCCCGTCGGGGAGTGCGCGGCGTCGAGGTGGCGCGAGTACGCGACGAGCGCGTCGTCCGTCGACGGGTGCACGACGAAGTTGCGCAGCTGCTGGAGCGCGGGATGGGCGCGGCGGATCGCGTTGAGGTTGCCGAGCAGCAGCGCGATGCCGAGCTCGTCCGCCGCCGCCCAGTCGCGCGGCTTGAGCTCGTACTTCTCGTTGTCGATCTGCTCGTCCACGCCCGGACGCGGCACGTCCTCGACGAGCTCGTAGCCCGAGTAGACGCCCCACGTCGGCGAGCCCGTCGCCGCGAGCACCGCGCGCACCGCGAAGCCACGGCCGCCCGTCGCCTGCAGGTACGGCGGGAGGATGTCGTGCGTCGTCGGCCAGAAGCTCGGCCGCATCCACGCGCCCTGCTCGCCCGAGACCTCCGCGAGGTACGTCTCGAGCTCCTCCTTGGTGTTCCGCCACGTGAAGTACGTGTACGACTGGTGGAACCCGATCTTCGCGAGCGTCTGCATCATCGCGGGGCGCGTGAAAGCCTCCGACAGGAAGATCACCTCGGGGTGGTCCTTGCGCACGTCCGCGAGCAGCCACGCCCAGAAGTCGAGCGGCTTGGTGTGCGGGTTGTCGACGCGGAACAGCGTGACGCCGTGGTCGATCCACACCTGCAGCACCCGGCGGACCTCGCGGTAGATGCCCGCGGGGTCGTTGTCGAAGTTCAGCGGGTAGATGTCCTGGTACTTCTTCGGCGGGTTCTCCGCGTACGCGATCGAGCCGTCCGCGCGCGTCGTGAACCACTCCGGGTGCTCCGTGACCCACGGGTGGTCCGGCGAGCACTGCAGCGCGACGTCGAGCGCGACCTCCAGGCCCAGCTCGCGCGCGCTCGCGACGAACGCGTCGAAGTCGTCGAACGTGCCGAGGCTCGGCTCGATCGCGTCGTGGCCGCCGTCGGGCGAGCCGATCGCGTACGGCGAGCCCGGGTCGCCCGGCTGCGCGTCGAGCGAGTTGTTGCGGCCCTTGCGGTACGTCGTGCCGATGGGGTGGATCGGCGTCAGGTACACGACGTCGAAGCCCATGCCCGCGATGCGCGGCAGGTCCTCCGCCGCCGTCCGCAGCGTGCCCGAGCGCCACTCGCCCGTGACCGGGTCCTGCGTCGCGCCGTGCGAGCGCGGGAAGATCTCGTACCACGCGCCGGCCAGCGCGAGCGGGCGCTCGACGCGCAGCGGGTACGCGCGCGACGACGTCACGAGCTCGCGGAACGGGTGCGCCGCGAGCGTGCCGCGCACGGCGTGCGACAGGCCCGCCGCGAGCCGGTCGGTCGGCGTGCGGGTCGTGTCGTGCAGCCCCGCAACCGCGTCGCGCAGGACCTGCGCGGACTCCTCGGGCAGCTCCGTCGACGGGCGTGCCGCGGCACGCTCCAGCAGGCGTGCACCCTCCGTCAGCATGAGCTCGACGTCGATGCCCGCCGCGACCTTGATCGTGGCGTCGTGCGCCCACGTCGCGAACGGGTCGGACCAGCCCTCGACGCGGAACGACCACTCGCCCGTGCGGTGCGGGACCAGGCGCGCCTCGAAGCGGTCGAGGCCGGGCGCGATGTCGACCATCGGGGCACGCGCGTGCTCGGCGCCGTCGGGGTCGACCAGGATCGCCGTCGCCGCGACCGCGTCGTGGCCCTCGCGGAACACCGTCGCGCGGATCGGCACGGCCTCGCCCACGGTCGCCTTCGCCGGGAAGCGGCCCTCCTCGGCGACGGGGGAGACGTCGACGACGGGGATGCGACCGATCGGGCCGTCGGGGGCGACCCACGGCTCCGACGCCGGAGCG
>NZ_JAAXOY010000314.1 GCF_012396155.1 Cellulomonas septica
GCACCACGGCCGACGGCGCGAGGGCGAGGAACACCCCGAGGCACAGCGCCATCGACGGCACGCGGGTCAGGGCGAGGCCGAGCAGCAGGCCGACGACGCCGACGCCGCCGCTGGTGAGCACGAGACCGGTCGGGGTCACGCCCGGCATGCCCGCCTGGACGAGCGCGTCCTGCGTGCGGACGCTCCACCCGTCGAGGCGGGACGCGGCACCCGGGGTGGGCGCCCAGCACGACCACCAGATGCACGCCAGGCCCGCCCCCAGCAGGAGCCCGACCACCACACCCATCGCGCGTCACCCGACCCCGGGGTCCGACGTCCGGACCTCGGCGAGGGCGGCGGACGACGACGTGTCACGTCCCGTCGTCACACGACCCCCTGCCCGATTGGTCCGATTCGCGGCGAACCTAGGGCACCGCGTCCTCGCGTCGCCGAGCGCGTCCACAGGGCAGACGCCTCAGCCGCGGGCGCGCAGCAGCGCGGCCAGGTCGACGCCGAGCCGCGCGAACCGCTCGGGGTGCGGCGGGAAGCCGTCGGCGCGCACGAGGTGCCCGCCGCGGGACGTGAAGACGTCGGCGGTCTCGACGACGCCCTGCTCGACGCGCCCCGGGACGGCGACGACCTCGCGCACCCCACGACGACCGGCACCGTCGAGGTCGAGGTGGACGACCAGGTCGACGGCCGACGCGACGGTCGGCACGACGAACCGGTCGGACACGTTCTCCCCCGCGAGCAGCGGCAGCGTGCACAGCTTCACGAGCGCCTCGCGCGCCGAGTTGGCGTGGATCGTGCACATGGCCGGCACGCCCGCGTTGAGCGCGATGAGCAGGTCGAGCGCCTCGGCCTCGCGCACCTCCCCCACGATCAGGCGGCTCGGCCGCATGCGCAGCGCCTCCTTGACGAGGCGCCGCAGCGGGATCTCGCCGGTCCCCTCGAGGCTGGGCTGGCGGCACTGCATCGCCACCCAGTCGCGCGCGGCGAGCCGCAGCTCGAAGACCTCCTCGCACGTCACGACGCGCTCGCGCGCGGGGATGGCACCGGCGAGGGCGTTGAGCATCGTCGTCTTGCCGGCCTGCGTCGCGCCCGACACGAGCACGTTGAGCCCCGCGCGCACCGACGCGTGCAGGAACGCGGCGGCGTGCGGCGTCAGCGACCCGAGCCCGACGAGGTCGTCGAGCGTGCCCGCCCGGACGACGTGCTTGCGGATGTTGACCGCCCAGTGCCGCCGCGTGACGTCGGGGATCACGGCGTGCAGCCGCTCCCCGCCGGGCAGCGACGCGTCGACGAACGGGCTCGACAGGTCGAGGCGGCGGCCGGACACCTTGAGCATCTGCTCCACGAGGTCCCGGACCTGGCCGTCGGTGAGGATCGTCGTGGTCAGCTCGGGCTCGCCGCGCCGTGCGACGAACACCTGCGTCGGCGAGTTGACCCAGATCTCCTCGACCTCCGGGTCGTCGAGGTACTTCTGCAGCGGCCCGAGCCCGGCGACCGCGTCGACGACCGCCTTGTGCGCCGCGGCGGCGTCGGCGAGCGGTGGGACGGCCCCGCGCAGCGACCGCTCGTCGTAGTCCGCGATGGCGTCCGCGACGAGGGTCGCGACACCGCTCGGGTCGCGCACGGGGTCGATCCCGCGCCGACGCACGAGCTCGCGGACCTCGCGCTCGAGGATCACCACACCGTCCACGCCGCACCCCTGCCCGATTCGTCCGTTCTCGGCCGGGTCAGACGGTAGGGCACCGACGCGCTGCCGCGGGCGCGTCGTCCACAGGTGACGACCGCACACGACGACGCGACAATCTCGCCATGCCGGCCGCACGGACCACGTTCGACGACGACTTCGACGGCGACGACCTCGACCGGACGGTGTGGTCGCCGTACTACCTGCCGGCGTGGAGCTCACGCGCGCAGAGCGCCGCGACGCACGAGGTGCGCCACTCGACGCTCCGCCTGAGCATCCCGCGCGACCAGCCGCTGTGGTGCGCGGGCGATCACGAGCCGCCGCTGCGCGTCTCCGCCGTGCAGTCCGCGAACCGTTCAGGCCCCGTCGGCAGCACCGACGGGCAGCAGCCGTACCGCGACGGCCTCGTCGTGCGCGAGCAGCAGGACGAGCTGCTCGGCTGGACGCCCGGCCCCGGGTACGTCGAGATGCGCGCGCGGGCCGTGCTGTCGCCGCGGTCGATGGTGTCGCTGTGGATGGTCGGGCTCGAGGACGTCCCGGAGCGGTGCGCCGAGATCTGCGTCATGGAGGTCTTCGGCGACGCGGTCGTCCCCGGCGAGTCCGCCGCGGTCGGCATGGGGCTGCACGCGTTCCGCGACCCCGGGGTCCGCGAGGACTTCGCCGCGCCGCGGCTCGCGATCGACGTCGCGCAGCCCCACACGTACGCGGTCCGGTGGACGGACGAGCACGCGATCTTCAGCGTCGACGGCACGGTCGTGCGCCGGTGCGACGGTCCGCCGGCCTACCCGCTGCAGCTCATGATCGGCGTGTTCGACTTCCCCGACCGCGCGACGCCCGACGACGACACCGTGCCGGAGCTAGTCGTCGACCACGTGCGCGGGTGGTCCGGCTGACGCGGACCACCCGCGCGCGGAGCCCGCTCAGGAGCGGATGAACTCGAGGATGTCCGCGTTGATGACGTCGGCGTGCGTCGTCGGCATGCCGTGCGGGAAGCCCTCGTACGTCTTGAGCGTGCCGTTCTGCACGAGCTCCGCGCTCAGCGGCCCGGAGTTCGCGTAGGGGACGATCTGGTCGTCGTCGCCGTGCTGGACCAGGACGGGCACGGTGATCGTCTTGAGGTCGTCGGTGAAGTCGGTCTGCGAGAAGGCGACGATCCCGTCGTAGTGCGCCTTGGCGCTGCCCTGCATGCCCTGCCGCCACCAGTTGGCGATGACCGCCTCCGACGGCTCCACGCCGGGCCGGTTGTAGCCGTAGAACGGGCCTGACGGCAGCGCGCGGTAGAAGTCGGAGCGGTGCGCCGCGACCTCGGCCTGGAGCCCGTCGAAGACGGCCTTCGGCAGCCCGCCGGGGTTGCTGTCGGTCTGCACCATGAGCGGCGGGACGGCCGCGATGAGGACGGCCTTGGCGACGCGGCTCTCGCCGTGCCGGGCGAGGTATCGGACGACCTCGCCGCCGCCGGTCGAGTGGCCGATGTGCACCGCGTCGTGCAGGTCGAGGTGCGCGGTGAGCGCCGCGAGGTCGTCGGCGTAGTGGTCCATGTCGTGCCCGTCGGCGACCTGCGAGGACCGGCCGTGGCCGCGGCGGTCATGCGCGATCACGCGGTAGCCCTCGTTCAGGAAGAACAGGAGCTGCGTGTCCCAGTCGTCGGCCGACAGCGGCCAGCCGTGGCTGAACACGATCGGCTGCCCCGAGCCCCAGTCCTTGTAGAAGATCTCGACGCCGTCGGTCGTCGTGATGGTGCCCATCCGTGCCTCCCCCGATTCGTCCGGAATGACCTGGCCAGCATCGCCGCAGGTGGCGTCCGCGCGATAGGGGTCTGACGTGAAATCTGGTCGACGGTCCGGCTCCGCCGTCGCTGCCGCATCCGGTACGGTACATACCGTCCAGTCGGTTTTCCGCGACGACCCGTGGCCCGGACGACGGAGGGGTGCCCGTGCAGATCGTCGGTGCGGTCCTCGAGCGGTCGGGCGCGCCCGCGCCGTTCGCGACGTCGCGCCCGTTCAGCGTCGGCCCCATCGACCTCGACCCGCCCGGACCCGGCGAGGTCCTCGTCCGCATCGAGGCGGCCGGCCTGTGCCACTCCGACCTCTCCGTCGTCGACGGCAGCCGCGTGCGACCCACCCCGATGCTGCTCGGTCACGAGGCGGCGGGCGTCGTCGAGGTCCGGGGCGACGGCGTGGACGACCTGCGGGAGGGTGATCGCGTGGTGCTCACGTTCCTCCCCCGGTGCGGCGCGTGCCCCGAGTGCGCCACCGACGGCCGCCTGCCGTGCCGCGTCGGGACCGCGGCCAACGTCGCCGGGGCCCTCGTCGGCGGCGGGACCCGCCTGCACCGCGGGACGCAGGACGTGCACCACCACCTGGGCGTGTCGGCGTTCGCGACGCATGCGGTCGTCGACCGCACGTCGGTCGTCCGCGTCGACCCCGACGTGCCGCCCGACGTCGCGGCGCTGCTCGGGTGCGCGGTG
>NZ_JAAXOY010000315.1 GCF_012396155.1 Cellulomonas septica
CGTCGGGGTCGAGCGTGCCGCCGTCCCAGACGTCGGCGTCGAGCACGGCCTGCACGGCGTCGCGCGCGTCGCCGGCGGGCAGGGACGCGGCGGCCGTCGTCAGGCGGTCGCGCTGGGCGTCGGTGCGCAGGCCCCAGCCGTACGCGTACAGCGGGTCGTAGTTCTGGTCGCCCACGTTGACCGGGACCTGGTCCGCCGACGCAGGCCACGTCACGGGCAGGCGGCCGGTGAACGGCTGGTCGCCGAACAGCACGTCCGCGACACCCGTACCCTCCGAGCCCGGCAGCCACGACGCGACCAGCGCGTCGATCGCGTCGAGCTTGTCGGTCACGAGCTGCGGACGGCCGGAGACGACGAGCACGACGCACTCGACCGCGGCGCACACCGTGTCGATCGCGGCCCGGTCGGCGGTCGACAGCGACAGGCTCTTGCCGTTGTTGCCGACGTCGCCGACGCCCTCCGCGTAGGGCGTCTCGCCGACGACGACCACGCCGACCGTCGCGTCCCCGACGGGCGCCGACGCGTCCTCGGAGTAGGTCACCGACGGGTCCACGGCCTGGATCGCCTCGAGGATCGACGTGCCCGTCGTCGTGTCGCCCGAGCCGCCCTGCCACGAGACCGTCCAGCCGCCCATCTGGTTCCCCAGGTCGTCGGCGTTCGAGCCGGCGACGTACACGTGCGCGTCCTTCGCGAGCGGCAGCGTGCCCGTGTTCTTGAGCAGCACCTGGCTGCGCGCCGCCGCCTCGCGGGCGACCGCGCGGTGCTCGGCCGAGCCGAGGTCCGCGGTGTGCGTGCGGTCGGCGAACGGCTGCTCGAACAGCCCGAGCGCGAACTTCTGCGTGAGGATGCGGCGCACCGCGTCGTCGACGCGCTCCTCGCTCACGACGCCGCCCTCGACGTTCGCGACCGTCGACGTGATGAACGCGCCGAAGTTGTACGGCGCCATCGCCATGTCGAGCCCCGCGTTCACGGCCCGCGCCGCCTTCTGCGCGTACGTGCCGCCCGGCAGCTTGTCGATGCCCTCCCAGTCGCTGATGAGGAACCCGTCGAAGCCGAGCTCGCCCTTGAGCAGGTCGGTGTTGAGCGCCCCGTTCTCGTGCATGCGGACCGGGTCGCCGCCGTCGACCGAGACCGCCGAGTACGACGGCATGATCGTCCCGACGCCCGCCTCGATCGCGGGCACGTACGGGTCGACGTGCAGGCGGCGCAGCTCGTCGAGCGACGCGACGTGCGTGACGCCCTGGTCGATCGGGTAGCCGTTGCCCGCCTGCTCCGGCACGTACGTCGTGCCGCCGTCGCCGACCCAGTGCTTCGCGGTCGCGAGCACCTTGTCGGGACCCGACAGGTCGGCCGGGTCGTGGCCCTGGAGGCCGGTCACGGCCGCCTCGGCCATCGCGGTGACGAGCGCCGGGTCCTCGCCGAACGACTCGTAGCTGCGGCCCCAGCGCTCGTCGCGGGTCACGCACAGGCACGGCGCGAACGTCCACGGGACGCCCGTGCCGCGCACCTCCTGCGCGGTGACCTGCTGCACGCGCTCGACGAGGTCCGCGTCGCGCGCCGCTCCGAGCCCGTCGTTGTGCGGGAAGATCGTCGCCCCGACCACGTTGTTGTGGCCGTGCACGGCGTCGACGCCGTAGACGATCGGGACCTGCAGCCGGCTGGCCAGGGCCTCGCGCTGGAAGCCGTCGACCATGTCCGCCCAGCCGCCCGGCGTGTTGTCCTGCGGCACCGACCCGCCGCCCGACAGCACCGAGCCGAGACCCAGCTCGCCGATCTGCGTCGGCGACTGCAGGCCCAGACGCTCGGCCTGCGTCATCTGACCGACCTTCTCCGCGAGCGTCATGCGACCGAGCAGGTCCTCGACGCGCTCGGCGGTCGGCCGGTCGGGGTCGAGGTACGGCGCACCCAGCGCGTTGAGGACGATCCGCGGGTTCCGGTCGACCGCGGCGCCGGTCGCCGTGAGCGTGAGCTCGAGCGTGCGGGCGTCGTCCTGCGCGGCCGTGGCGTGCGTCGTGACCTCGACGGTCTGCGTCGTGCCGGACTCCGTGCCCGCCGCGAACGTGAGCGTGCCGTCGGCGGTGTCGTAGTGCTCGCCGGCCGTCGCGGTCCCGTCCGTCGTCGAGTAGGCCACCGTGACGTCCTCGGGCAGCGGGGCGCCGTCGGTGGTGGTCAGGGTGAGCGGGACCTGCGCGGTCTCGCCGGGGTCGACGAGGACGACGTCCTGCGCGGGCGTCACCTCCGCCGTCGGGGCGGGCACCGCCGAGCCGTAGAGCTGCACGTCGTCGACGGCCCAGGCCACCGGGGTCGCGGTGTTCGGCACGAACGTCAGCGCGTACCCCCACGCCGACGTGAGGTCGAGCGTCCCGTTGCGCGTCGCCTCGTCACCCGGCTGGTAGCCGCCCAGCGTGAACTGGTCGAACGGCAGCTCGACGAGCTTCCAGCGGCTGCCGTCGGGCGACCAGTTGTCCTTGAACGTCGTCGCCCACAGCTCGGAGTGCTCGCCGTCCGGGCCGCCGTCCTTGAGCTCGACCTTGATGTCGTCACCGGCCGTCGGCGACGCGGGACGCGTGTCCTGCGACGCGTACCAGAGCAACCGGATGCCGCGGAACGACGACCAGTCCTGCGCCGCGGCGAGGTTCTGGCTGAAGCCGCCCCAGCCGCCCGACGGGATCAGGTACTCGCCCGACAGGACGTGGTTGTCCGCCGGGCCGCCCTCGCGGTCCATCGCCGTGACGCCGAGCGACACCTCCGCGCCGGCCGAGCCCCACGTGAACAGGCCGACGGTCGTGCCCGGCTCCGCGATCGGGACGTCACCCTCGGCGTCCTCGATCGTCGTGACCCGGTCGTACAGCGCCACGTCGTCGAACTGCCACGCGCCCGCGCCCAGGTCCGTGAGGGTGACCGCAAACCCCGTCGACGCCGTCGGGTCGAAGCGCGCGTCGTTGCCCGGGTCGTTCTTGAGTCGCAGGTTCGCGAACGCGACGCTCACCTGCCGCCAGCCCGCGGTGTCGTCGACGACGCGCTCCTCGAACAGCTGCCCGCCGCTCTTGAGCTCGTAGCGCAGCAGGCCGCCGTCACCGGTGCCGCGGAACCAGAACGTGAAACCGTCGTGGTCCGACCAGTCCGTCGGGGCGAGGTCGTGCGTGAAGCCGAACCAGTCGCCCGGCGCGGGCGTGCCGCCGACCGTCGCGACCAGCACGTCGCCGCTGTCCGGCCGGTCGCCGGGCGCGGTCGTGAGCACGGGCGTGACCGGGGCGCTGATCCCCCACGTCGTCCAGCCCTGCGGGACACCGTCCTCGAAGTCGTCGAGCACGGTCACCGTGCCGACGTCGGGGAGCGAGCCGTGCGGGGTGATCGTCAGCGTCGTCGTCGTGCGGCCGCCCAGCACCAGGCCGTCCGACGGGTCGCTCAGCGTGAGGACGACCGTGCGGGCCGGGGCGAGCGGCCCGTGGTCGACCGTCGCGACGTCGACCGTCGCGCTCGTGGTGCCGGGCGCGAACGTGACTACCTGGTCGACGGCGGTGTAGTCGCCGCCCGCGCTGGCCGTGCCGCCCGTGCCGGCGACGCGGACGCTGCGCTCCGTGTCCGCGGCGGTCGCCAGGACCACCGGCACCTGCGCCGTCTGGCCGGCGGGCACGGTCGCCGTCGACGCGCCGAAGGCCACCGGGACCGCCTCGGGCGTGCCGAAGACCTCGACCGAGAACAGCGAGTAGCCGTACCAGTGCAGGACCGGCGCCTCCCAGTCGAAGCTCGTGCGCTCGTCCATCTGGACGCGCACGTAGCGGGCGTCGGTCGGTGCGGCGAGCGTGATCTCGTCGGTGCCGCCGTCGCCCGCCGGCTCGGCGTGCACCGTCGTCCACGACGCCGGGTCGTCGGGCGCGGCCGTCGCGACCTGCACGTCGTAGACCGTCGCGTACGCCGCCTCCCACGCGAGCACGACGCGGTCCACCTCGGCCGTCGTGCCCAGGTCGACCTGCAGCCACGCCGTGAACTCGACGTCCTCGTCCGGGCCGTTGCCGCTCGCCCAGCGCGTCGCCGGGTCGCCGTCGACCGCCGCCGACGCTGGGAACGTGCCGTCCGCGTCCGCCTGCGACTGCGACGCCGTCGCCGTGCCGGTGTGCGCGAGGTCGCCG
>NZ_JAAXOY010000316.1 GCF_012396155.1 Cellulomonas septica
GGCGCGTGCCCGCCGCGACGGAGCAGCCCGGACGCTCGACCCGACGACCCCGCGCGGCCGTCGAGCTCCTCGTCGTGCTCGGCGCGTTCGCGGCCTTCACGTGGGTGCACGCGCACGTCGCGCGGGACGTCGCGGCCGCGACGGCGCACGCGCTCACGCTGCAGGACGCCGAGCGGACGCTGGGGATCGACGTCGCGCTCGCCGCGAACCGGTGGCTGGTGGCGCAGCCGACGTGGGTCGCGGTGGCCGCCGTCTACGTCTACCGGTCGTACTACCTGGTGCTGCTCGGCGTCCTGGTGTGGGTGTTCGTCCGACACCCCGAGGTGTACCTGCGGGCGCGACGGACCCTGCTCGCGATGATGCTGCTGGTGCTGCCCGTCTACTGGGCGGTGCCGATGTCGCCGCCGCGGTTCGCGCTCGCGGGGGTCGTCGACGTCGTGCGGCGGCACGACCCGCTCGGCGACCGCAGCGCACCGACCCCCGGCTCCTCGTACACGGCGATGCCGAGCATGCACGTCGGGTTCTCGGCGTGGTGCGCGTACGCGGTGTGGCTCGCGCTGCGGACGTCGCACCCGCGTGCCGCATGGGCGGCGTGGCTGTTCCCGCTGGTGATGACGGGGGTCGTGCTCACGACGGGCAACCACTACGTGCTCGACGTCGTCGGGACCGCGGTGCTGCTCGCGGCGTCGATCGGTGCCGCGACGCTGTGGGGACGAGCCGTCGAGCGGCGCCGGCGCCCGCGCGAGCGCGTGGACGCCCCCGGACACGACGACGGCGGGGACATCCCCGCCACTCTCAACGTATAGAGCACAGGGGGTCTTGCGGCAAGACCCCCCTGGCGGCGAAGAATCGCCGACCGTGACCTCGCAGACGACCAGCGCGTTCCACCTCCCCGACTCCCTCGCGGCCAAGGCCGACCCGGCCCTCGTCGCCGCCGACGAGCGGTTCTTCGCCGCGCTCGCAGCCACCCTGGACCACCAGCGCGCCGACGTGGCGGCCCGCCTGGACGAGGCCCGACGCGCACCCGGCGGGCACGGGACGGCGGCTCTCGAGCGTGACCAGGAGATCCACCGGTTGTCCGGCCGCCTGCGCGTGCTTGAGCGGTTCGGCCTCGACCTGTGCCTGGGCCGCGTCGTCCCGGCCGACGGCGGCGAGCCCGTGTACGTGGGCCGGCTCGGCGTGACCGATGCCGACGGCCGCCGGCTGCTGGTCGACTGGCGGTCGCCCGTCGCGGAGCCGTTCTTCGGGGCGACGCACGGCAACCCGATGGGCGTCGTCAGCCGGCGGCGGTACCGGTGGACGGCCGGGCGCGTCACGGACTTCTGGGACGAGGTGTTCACGGCCGACGGGCTGGCGGCGAACGCCGCGCTCGACGACCAGTCGGCGTTCGTCGCGAGCCTCGGCGCGGACCGGTCGGCGCGCATGCGCGACGTGCTCGGCACCATCGCGGCGGACCAGGACGCGATCGTGCGCGCCGGCTCGCAGGGGACGCTCGTCGTCGACGGCGGACCGGGGACGGGCAAGACGGTCGTCGCGCTGCACCGCACGGCCTACCTGCTCTACCACGACCCGCGCCTCGGGCACCGGCGTGGTGGCGTGCTGTTCGTCGGCCCGCACCAGCCCTACCTCGACTACGTCTCCGACGTGCTGCCGAGCCTGGGGGAGGAGGGCGTCCGGACGTGCACGCTCGCGGACCTGGTGCCGGAGGGTGCGACGGCCGTCGACGAGGCGGACCCGGAGGTCGCGCGGCTCAAGGCGTCGGCCGCCATGGTCCGCGCGATCGAGCCGGCCGTCCGGTTCTCCGAGCGGCCGCCGACCGAGCCGATGACCGTCGAGACGCCCTGGGCCGACGTCCGGATCAGCACGACCGACTGGGCCGAGGCGTTCGACGCCCCCGAGCCCGGCACCCCGCACAACGAGGCGCGTGCGCAGGTGTGGGAGGCGCTGCTCGAGATCCTTGTCGAGAAGCACGACGACGACGTCCCCACCGACCAGCTGCGCCGCGCGCTGCTGCGGAACCGCGACCTGGCGCGCGCCGTCAACCGTGCGTGGCCGCTGCTCGACGCGCCCGACCTCGTCGCCGACCTGTGGTCCGTGCCCGCCTACCTGCGGCTGTGCGCACCCTGGCTCACGCCCGACGAGGTGCGGCTGCTCCAGCGTGACGACCCGCGCGCGTGGACGACGTCCGACCTGCCGCTGCTCGACGCCGCCCGCGCGCGGCTCGGCGACCCCGACGCACCCGCGCGGCGACGCCGCCGGGAGGCCGACCTCGCCGTCGAGCAGCAGCAGCGGCAGCGCGTCGTCGACGAGCTCATCGCCGCGGACGACAGCGAGCTGCTGCTCATGTCGATGCTCAAGGGGCAGGACCTGCGCGACGCGCTCGTCGACCGCGCCGGCGATGACGAGCCGTCGGACCCGCTCGCCGGGCCGTTCGCGCACCTCGTCGTCGACGAGGCGCAGGAGCTCACCGACGCGCAGTGGCAGATGCTGCTCGCGCGCTGCCCGTCGCGCAGCCTCACCGTCGTCGGCGACCGCGCGCAGGCCCGGCACGGCTTCGCGGAGTCGTGGCAGGAGCGGCTGGCACGCGTCGGCCTGACCAGCGTCGAGACGGCGTCGCTCACGCTCAACTACCGCACGCCCGAGGAGGTCATGACCGAGGCCGAGCCCGTGATCCGCGCCGCGCTGCCCGACGCCAACGTGCCGACGTCCGTGCGCCGGACCGGCGTGCCCGTGCAGCACGGCCGCCGGGCGGACCTCGCGACCGTCGTCGAGGAGTGGCTCGCCTCGCACGGGGGCGTCGCGTGCGTCGTCGGCGACCCGACCTTCCCCGAGGCCGACCGTGTGCGGTCGCTCGCACCCGTCCTCACGAAGGGCCTCGAGTTCGACCTCGTCGTCCTCGTCGAGCCCGAGTCGTTCGGCGACGGGATCGAGGGCGCGGTCGACAGGTACGTCGCGATGACGCGCGCCACGCAACGCCTCGTCGTCCTCACCGGCTGACGCGCGGACCGGCCCGCGCGTCGGCGGTGGTGGAGCGGGCAGGGTCGACGACACCCGGCCGTCATCTCACGCTCACCGGACGGTGTCACCGCACGAAACATGTGTGCGCCACGATGCGCGCGTCAGGGTCGCCCGTCCGAGGGAAAGAGTGGTCCGCCCGTGCTCAAGAAGTCCCGTTCCGTCGCCTCCGCCACCTGCACGCTCACGTTCGCGCTCCCGACGGCGACGCTCGACGGCCCGGTCAGCGTCGTCGGCTCGTTCAACGGCTGGACGCCGGGGCTGCACCCGCTGAAGAAGCGGTCGAACGGCACGTCGAGCACGTCGGTCAAGGTCCCGGTCGGCTCGACGGTGACGTTCCGGTACCTCGGCGAGCACGGGCGCTGGTTCGACGACGCCGACGCCGACCAGCTCACGTCCGACGGCGGCGTCGTCCTCACCTGACGTCGGCGCGACCCGGCCACCGGGCGGACGACCCGCACGCGCGCGCTCGGAGCGCGACACGGCCGTCGATCCGGACGGAACGGGTGTTCCCGGGCACCGGGCCGCGTCGGTAGCGTGCGACCTGCGGGCCGGCGAGGGACCGCGGACGCCCGGACAGGGGAGCGGCCATGGACGAGACGGCAGGTCAGGTCGACGAGGCGCGCAGCCCGCGGCTGCCGCCGCGGTGGTTCGTCCGCACCGCGTGGGTGGTGCACCGCGCGATGTACCGCGTGACCGGCGGCCGGCGCGGGCTCTGGCGTCCCCGCCCCGACCGGTGGGGGACGCTCGTGCTGCGCACGACGGGCCGCCGGACCGGGCAGGAGCGGGAGGCCATCGTCGCGTACATGGAGGACGGGCCGAACCTGGTCACGCTCGCGATGAACGGCTGGGCCGCGCCCGAGCCGGCGTGGTGGCTCAACTTGCAGGCGCACCCCGACGCGACCGTCGTCCTGAAGGACGGGCCGCGGCCGGTGCGGGCGCGGGCGGCCGCGGGTGCCGAGCGCGAGCGGCTGTGGTCGGAGTACCGCAAGCTCGGCAAGGACCTCGACGGCTTCGCGACGCGCCGCCCGACCGAGACCGCGGTCGTGGTGCTGGAGCCGCGCGGCTGAGCATCCCGGCGTCGGCGCTGCCGACCCTCAG
>NZ_JAAXOY010000317.1 GCF_012396155.1 Cellulomonas septica
GCATCGGCCTCGTGACCAGCAGGGCCGACGCCGAGCACCGCCGCAGCGACCTCGCGCGGCTGCGCCGGGTGCGCGACCGGATCGACCGCGAGTACGCGCAGCCGCTCGACGTCGAGGCGCTCGCCCGCGGGGCGCACATGTCGGCAGGGCACCTGAGCCGGCAGTTCAAGGCGGCGTACGGCGAGTCGGTCTACGCGTACCTCATGACGCGGCGCATCGAGCGGGCCATGGCCCTGCTGCGGCGCGGCGACCTCACGGTGACCGAGGTCTGCTTCGCGGTCGGCTGCCAGTCCCTCGGGACCTTCTCGACGCGGTTCACCGAGCTCGTGGGGGTCCCGCCGAGCGTGTACCGCGGGTCGGCCGAGCACAGCACCGCGGGCATGCCGTCGTGCGTCGCGAAGCAGGTGACGCGACCGGTCAGGAATCGAGAAGCGACGCCGTCGGAGCCCCACCTAGCGTGACCGGCATGGACATCACCATCGCGAACACGTTCCTCCCCCACGACGACCCCGACACCGCGCTCGCGTTCTACCGCGACGTGATGGGCTTCGAGGTCCGCAACGACGTCGGCTACGGCGACATGCGCTGGATCACGGTCGGTCCCGCCGGGCAGCCGGGCACGTCGATCGTCCTCTACCCGCCGGCGGCCGACCCGGGCGTCACCGACGACGAGAAGCGGACCATCACCGAGATGATGGCGAAGGGCACGTACGCGACGCTCGTGCTCGCCACGCCGGACCTCGACGCGACGTTCGACACGCTCCAGGCCGCGGGCGCCGAGGTCGTGCAGGAGCCGACCGACCAGCCGTACGGCATCCGGGACGCCGCGTTCCGCGACCCGGCCGGCAACCAGCTCCGCTTCAACCAGGTCGGCTGACCGTCCCACCTCCCGGGCGTCGCACCGCCGGCCCGCACCCGAGCACCCCGCCCGACCACCCCAACCCCGGCGACCCGCCCGCAGCGACCCTGCGCGCGGGTCGCCCGTGCGCGTCGGACCCGGCTGGTTAGATCGGTCCCGACCCCCCTCGCGTCCCCAGGGAGATCCCATGAGCACCGCCACGAGCACCGCACCGGCCGCGTCGCACGTCGCGGACAGCCACGACCTCATCCGCGTGCAGGGCGCGCGGGAGAACAACCTCAAGGACGTCAGCCTCGAGATCCCGAAGCGGCGCCTGACGGTGTTCACCGGCGTCTCCGGGTCGGGCAAGTCGTCGCTGGTCTTCGCGACGATCGCCGCCGAGTCGCAGCGCATGATCAACGAGACGTACAGCGCGTTCGTGCAGGGATTCATGCCGTCGCTCGCGCGCCCGGAGGTCGACCGGCTCGAGGGCCTGACGACGGCGATCATCGTCGACCAGGAGCGCATGGGCTCGAACCCGCGCTCGACGGTCGGCACCGCGACGGACGCGAACGCGATGCTCCGCATCCTGTTCAGCCGGCTCGGGCAGCCGCACATCGGGTCGCCGAACGCGTTCTCGTTCAACGTGCCGTCGGTCAAGGGCGCGGGCGCGATCACGGTCCAGCGCGGCGACCGGACCAAGGCCGAGAAGGCCGAGTTCTCGATGCTCGGCGGCATGTGCCCGCGGTGCGAGGGCATGGGCGCGGTGACCGACTTCGACCGGACCGCGCTGTACGACGACAGCAAGTCGCTCAACGAGGGCGCGCTGACCGTCCCGGGCTACACGATGGACGGCTGGTACGGGCGGATCTTCCGCGGCAGCGGCTTCTTCGACCCGGACAAGCCGATCAAGGACTACGGGAAGCGCGAGCTCGACGACCTGCTCTACAAGGAGCCGACCAAGATCAAGGTCGAGGGCATCAACATCACGTACGAGGGCCTGATCCCCAAGATCCAGAAGTCGCTGCTGTCGAAGGACGTCGACGCGATGCAGCCGCACATCCGGGCGTTCGTCGAGAAGGCCGTGACGTTCCAGACGTGCCCCGAGTGCGAGGGGACGCGCCTCGCGGCCGAGGCCCGGTCGTCGCGGATCGCCGGCAAGAACATCGCCGACGTGTGCGCGATGCAGATCAGCGACCTCGCGCAGTGGGTGCGCGGGCTCGACGAGCCGACCGTCGCGCCGCTGCTCGCGGGCCTGCAGCACCTGCTCGACTCGTTCACGGAGATCGGTCTCGGCTACCTCTCGCTCGACCGGCCCGCGGGGACGCTGTCGGGCGGCGAGGCGCAGCGCACCAAGATGATCCGGCACCTCGGGTCGTCGCTCACCGACGTCACCTACGTCTTCGACGAGCCGACGATCGGGCTGCACCCGCACGACATCCAGCGCATGAACGACCTGCTGCTCCAGCTGCGCGACAAGGGCAACACCGTGCTCGTCGTCGAGCACAAGCCCGAGGCGATCGCGATCGCGGACCACGTCGTCGACCTGGGACCGGGTGCCGGCACCGGCGGCGGGACGATCTGCTTCGAGGGCACGGTCGAGGGCCTGCGCGCGAGCAGCACGATCACGGGCCGGCACCTGGACGACCGCGCGACCCTCAAGGCGGAGCTCCGCCCGACGCAGGGCGCGCTCGAGATCCGGGGCGCGTCGACGCACAACCTCCGGGACGTCGACGTCGACGTGCCGCTCGGCGTGCTGTGCGTGGTCACGGGCGTCGCCGGGTCGGGCAAGAGCTCGCTCATCCACGGGTCGGTCGCGAAGCGCGACGACGTCGTCGTCATCGACCAGGGCGCGATCCGCGGCTCGCGGCGCAGCAACCCCGCGACCTACACCGGCCTGCTCGAGCCCATCCGCAAGGCGTTCGCGAAGGCCAACGGGGTCAAGCCCGCGCTGTTCAGCTCCAACTCCGAGGGCGCGTGCCCGACGTGCAACGGCGCCGGCGTCATCTACACGGACCTGGGCGTCATGGCGACGGTCGAGTCGACGTGCGAGGAGTGCGAGGGGCGCCGCTTCCAGGCGAGCGTGCTGGAGTACACGCTCGGCGGGAAGAACATCGCCGAGGTCCTGGCGATGCCGGTGACCGAGGCCGAGGAGTTCTTCGGCGCGGGCGACGCGCGCACGCCCGCCGCGCACGCGATCCTCGACCGGCTCACCGACGTCGGCCTCGGGTACCTCACGCTCGGCCAGCCGCTCACGACGCTGTCGGGCGGCGAGCGGCAGCGGCTCAAGCTCGCGACGCAGATGGGCGAGAAGGGCGGAATCTACGTCCTCGACGAGCCGACGACCGGCCTGCACCTCGCCGACGTCGCGCAGCTGCTCGGCCTGCTCGACCGGCTCGTCGACTCCGGGAAGTCCGTCATCGTCATCGAGCACCACCAGGCGGTGATGGCGCACGCCGACTGGATCATCGACCTCGGCCCCGGCGCGGGCCACGACGGCGGGCGGGTCGTCTTCGAGGGCACCCCGGCCGACCTCGTCGCGGACCGCTCGACGCTCACGGGACAGCACCTGGCGACGTACGTCGGCGCGTGACTCACGCGTCGGCGGGTGGCGCGTCCGCCTCCGCGCGAAGCCTCTCCAGCCACTCGACGGCGAGCCGTCGACCGTCGGGGAACCGGTCGTCCCTGTCCCAGCGCCACGCCGTGACCATCGCGAGCACGAGCGTCCGGCAGTCGCGCAGGAGCCCGCGGTCCAGGCCCGGGTAGTGGTCGGCGACGTCGTCGGGCGCGTGCGCGACGTCGAGCTCGACCGGGCCCCGGCAGCACGTCTCGAGGTCGACGAGCACGGGCCCGTCCGGTGTCGGGACGACGTTGCCCGGGTGCGGCTCGCCGTGCAGCAGCTGCTGCGCCACCCCGGGCGCGACCAGCGAGCCGCGCAGGCGGCGGAGCGTCCGGACGAGCAGCGCCCGGTCGGGGTCAGCCAGCCCGGGCGTGCGCTCGCGATCGGTCACGAGCTGCAGCGCGGTGTCGACGCGGTCGGTGACGTGCGGCGTCTCGAGGTCGGTCCCGCGCATGGCGGCGTGCAGGCGCACGAGGGCCTCGGCGTACTCCCCCGGCGCAGGTGACCGCGCGGTGTCGGTGACGAGCGACGTCCAGTAGGTGACGACGAAGCCGTCCCTCGCGTGCACGCGGGCGCCCGTGCGCGGGTCCGGCGCGGCGACGGGAGCGCCCGC
>NZ_JAAXOY010000318.1 GCF_012396155.1 Cellulomonas septica
GGCGTGGACGCAGGCGCGCGCGTCGGCGCGCTACCCCGTGCACCCCGACGACCTCACGGTCGCGCGTGCCGCGCTCGCGGCGCTCGACGTGCGCGGGCCGCCGCCGGCCGACCCGTACGACCGTGACGCGTTCGGGCAGGCGTGGGCCGACGTCGACCGCAACGGCTGCGACACCCGCAACGACGTCCTGCGGCGCGATCTCGGCGACGTCGTGACCAAGCCCGGCACGCGCGACTGCGTCGTGCTCAGCGGGACCCTCGACGACCCGTACACCGGACGTCCGGTGCCGTTCGTGCGCGGTGCGGCGTCCGGCGACGTGCAGATCGACCACGTCGTCGCGCTCGGTGACGCGTGGGCGGCCGGTGCGGCCGGCTGGTCGGACACCGCGCGGACCGCGTTCGCGAACGACCCGGCGAACCTGCTCGCCGTCGACGGCTTCACCAACCAGGACAAGGGCGCCGCCGACGCGTCGCAGTGGTTGCCGCCGAACACGGGCTACCGCTGCGCGTACGCCGTGCGGCAGGTGCTCGTGAAGTCCGCGTACGACCTCTCCGTCACGCGCGACGAACGGCGAGCCCTCGCGCACGCCCTCGACGGCTGCGCGACGACGTGAGAGCACAGGACGCGACGGCAGGACGCGGAGGGCGGGGGGACGCGCTGGGCGGGAAGACGCGCAGACGCGAGAGGACGGCAGCGGCAGGAGGGGGCGCGTCGAGGCAGGACGGCAGCGGCAGGAGGCAGGACGGCAGCGGCAGGAGGGGGGCGCGTCGAGGCAGGACGACGCGCAAGCGGGAGGACTCGCAGCGGCAGGAGGACGCGGAGGTGGGCGGGAGCGCGATGCCGGCCGCGTCTCAGGCGAGCTGGAGGCCGACCAGCCACGCACCGCCGAGCGCGAAGCACGCGAGGCAGATGAGGAGGAGGACACCGACCCAGAAGAGCCCCGGCAGATGGGTCAGGCGGCCCAGCATCCCGGCGTCGGAGACGTCGGACCCGCCGCGGCGCCGGACGCGCCGCCGCCCGGACTGCATCTCGAGCACAGCGCGCGGAGCACCGAGGAGGAAGAACCACGTGACCAGGTAGGCGAACGTCGACTGCACCGCCGCCGAGCCCCACACCGTCACGCCGACGAGCACCGCCGCGCTGACGAGCACCGACCACAGGCCGTACCAGTTGCGGATCTGGACGAGCACGAGCGCCACGACGACCACGAGCAGCCAGAGCAGCGCGACGGCGTAGCCCTGCGACAGCAACCACGCGGCACCGAGCCCGAGGAGCGCCGGTGCGGGGTAGCCGGCGGCCGCGGTCGCGACCATGCCGGGACCACGGGGCTTGCCGACCGAGACCGTCAGGCCGGACGTGTCGGAGTGCACCCGGATGCCGGACAGGCGTCGGCCGACGAGCACGGCGACGGCCGCGTGCCCGGCCTCGTGGACGATGGTGAGCGCGTGCCGCGTGAGGTGCCAGAGCTGCGGCACGACGAGCGCCAGCAGCACGACGGCGGCGGTGACGACCACGACGGCCGTGTCCGGCACGGGCAGCGGTGTGGTGACCGACCGCCACGTCTCGTTCCACCAGTCCACGGCTCTCCTCGGCGTCCCGCCCGCAGCGTGTCCGCAGGCAGGGGGACCCTACCGGCGACGCCTCAGGGCTGGGCGGTGAGCGTGACGTCCTCGCCCGTGGCGGTGACGCGTGCACCGTCCGGGACGACCTGCACGCTCGAGAGCACGAGCCCCTCGGGCAGGCCCGTCACCGGGACCTCGAGCCCGCGGAACCGGGACGCGACGCGCTCCGGGAGGTCGTCGACCGTGATCGTGAGCCCGCCCAGCGACATCTGCCCGACGTCGACGAGCAGCCGACCGCTCTCGACGCGCGGCTCGAGTGCTGCCGACAGCGCGACGCCGAGCACCTCGCCCGACGCGACCAGCGAGTCGCCGTCGACCGCGACCGTGACGTCGAGCTCCGTCTGCTCCGCGACGACCTGCTCGATGGTCGCGGTCGGCAGGGTCGCGGTGATCGAGCCGGTCGCGACCGTGTACGGCTCGGACGTGCTCACGCCCTGCGCGTCGAAGGTCACGTCCGTCGCGGTGAGACCGCCGTCGAGCGTCACGCCGTCGACGCTGCCGGTCACGTGGTCGAGCGAGCCCGCCAGCACCTGCGTGAGGAAGGGGAACCCGTCGATCGCGACCGTCGGGGTCCCGGTGACGTCGAGGTTCGCCTGGACCGACTCGGCGGCCCGCCGCTCGGCCGTCGACGCCGCGACGCGGTCCGCGACCACGACCCCCGCGGCGAGCACCACGACCGTCGACACGACGACCGCGACCGCACGCCCGCTCATCGGCCCGCTCCGGCGATGAGCACGGCCGCGTCAGACGCTTCGTGCACCTCGGACGCAGGTGCACGACTCGGGTCGGGGGTGGAGGCGGGCTCGGTCCGGGTGCGCACGCGCCCACCGTAGGGGCGCTGACCTCGACGCACATCCGCAGGGCGCGCTCACCACGTCCATCCGCGCGCGGCGAGCTCGACCTCCTCGCGGAACCGCTCGGCCGGATCGCCCTTGGGGCGTGGGAGCACCTCGACCCCCGCGAGCCGGCACGCCTCGGCGAGCAGCTGGTCGTAGGCGAGCTGGGACGCGATGATCCGCTCCGCGCGCGCGAAGGTGTGCGGGTCGAGCTCGAGCTCGCGCACGTGGTCCGCGACGGCACCGAGCCTCTCCTGGACGCGCAGGGCGTCGAACGGGTTCGGCGGGACGGGCCGCACGGGGCGCAGCCGGTGCGCCCAGCCTTCGAGCCGGTCGGCGAGCGCGACACGCCATCGCGGCGGCTCGTCGGCGCCGGGGAGGAGGGACCACAGGGCGCTGAAGACGAGCGCCGGCACGAAGAGCACTGCGGCCAGCAATACCCACGACATCGTGAGGTCCTTCGTCGACGCTTTCCCCCAGGCTAGGTCGCGCATGTGACGCACGCCACAGGTTCGGGCGAACTGCCGGACCGCGGTCTCGTCGACCTGCACCACCTCGTCGAGGGCCAGCCCGGCCGGACGGGTGGGCCGACGGACACCCGCTCCGGTGCGTTCCCTTGGGCGCGAGGCAGTCGTCCCGACCGGCGGCCGCGGGCTCGAGCTCCTGCCGCACGAGCACGTCCGGGATTCGACGGACGAGCGCTCGGAGGGCTCGAGCCACGAGCATCTCGGAGGCCCGAGCGCCGCGGGCTTCGCGGGCTCAGCCGGGCGGACCGAGAGGCTGCTCCCGCGAGCATCTCGGAGGCCCGAGCACCGTGGGCTTCGCGGGTTCAGCCGGCGCGGACCGAGAGGCTGCTCCCCCGAGCATCTCGGAGGCCCGAGCACCGTGGGCTTCGCGGATTCAGCCGGCGCGGACCGTGAGGGTGCTCCCCCGAGCATCTCGGAGGCTCGAGCACCCGTGGGCTTCGCGGGTTCAGCCGGCGCGGACCGTGAGGGTGCTCGGGCCGTGCGGGGTCGGGCGGACCTCGATGCGGTCGGGGATCGCCTGCTTGAGCGTCTCGACGTGCGACACGACGCCGACGACCCGCCCGCCGGCGCGCAGCCGGCCGAGCTCGGCGAGCACCTGGTCGAGCGTGTGCGGGTCGAGCGTGCCGAACCCCTCGTCGACGAACAGGGTGCCGAGGTCGATCCCGCCCGCCTCGGCGCTCACCACGTCGGCGAGCCCGAGCGCGAGGCACAGCGACACGTAGAACGTCTCGCCGCCCGACAGGGTGCGCGGGTCGCGCGGGTGACCGGTCCGGTGGTCGACGACGCGCATCGACAGACCGGTGCGGCGCGTGCTGACGTCCTCCTTCACGTCGCTGCGCACGAGCTCGTACCGCCCGTCGGACATGCCGAGCAGCCGGTCGTTCGCCGCCGCGACGACTTCCTCGAACCGACGGGTCAGCACGTAGGTGGCGAGCGACAGCGCGTGCGCGTTGTCGCCCCCGGTCCCACCGGCGACGGCGGCGAGCCGTGCGATGGGTGCGTGGTCGGCGCCCCGCTCGACGAGCACGCGCGCGGCGGCGACGACCGCAGCGGTCGCTGCCTCGACGGCGTCGGCACGGTCCCGGGCGCT
>NZ_JAAXOY010000319.1 GCF_012396155.1 Cellulomonas septica
ACGGCTGGGCCTCCTGGTCCGGTGTCACCCGGCCCGACGGCGTCGCCCGCACCGCGGCGCCGGTCACCGGCGGTGTCGCCGCCGCGCCCGCCGAGGTGTACGTCGTCGACACCTGGCAGGAGCTGCGGGACGCGCTCGCCGGCAAGCGCGGCGGGTCGCAGACGGACGCGCGCCGGAACACCGTCCCGCGGATCGTCTACGTGCGCGGCACGATCGACGCCTGGGAGCGCCCGGACGGCACGCGCACCACGTGCGCGGACCTCGAGCGCCAGGTCACGGTCGAGGGGACCGGCGAGCCGTTCGCGATGAGCGACTACGTCGCGGCCTTCGGCCCGGGTGTCGACCCGAGCGGACCGCTCGAGACCGCGCGCACGGCCGCCGCTGCGCTCCAGGCCGCCCAGACGCTCCAGCACGTCGGCTCGAACGTCACGCTCGTGGGCGTCGGCGACGACGCCCGGATCGTCGGCGGGTCCCTGCGCGTCCGCGACGCGAGCAACGTGATCGTCCGGAACCTCACGCTGTCCGACGCGTACGACTGCTTCCCGCAGTGGGACGCGAACGACTCGGGCGGCAACTGGAACTCCGCGTACGACAACCTCTCGGTGTGGACGTCGACGAGCGTGTGGATCGACCACAACACGTTCGACGACGGCGACCACCCGCCGGCCACGCTCGACACCGTGTACGGGCGGCCGTTCGAGGTGCACGACGGCCTCGTCGACATCACGCACGGCTCCGACCTCGTCACCGTGTCGTACAACGCGCTGCGCGAGCACGACAAGACGTCGCTCGTGGGCTCGTCGGACTCCCGGACGCAGGACCGCGGGCAGCACCGCATCACGTACCACCACAACCACTGGACCGACATCGGCCAGCGCGCGCCCCGCGTGCGGTACGGCGACGTGCACGTCTACAACGAGCTCTACGAGCAGACGAAGCCCGCGCTCTACCCCGACGGCGTCGGCTTCCAGTACTACCTGGGCGCCGGGCGGGAGAGCAGCATCGTCGCCGAGCAGAACGTCTTCGAGCTGCTGCCGACGTCCGACCCCGCGACGATCCTCGCGGGCTGGGGCGGGACCGAGGCGAAGGTCACGGGGTCGCTGGTGAACGGCGCGCCGTTCGACGTGCTGGCCGCGTACAACGCGACGGCTGCGACGCCGCTGTCGGACGCGGTCCGGTGGGACCCCGCCGCGGCCTACCCGTACACCGCGCAGCCGGCCGCCGAGGTCGCCGCGACCGTCCGTGCGCAGGCCGGTGCGGGCGTGCTGCGGTCCGGGTCGCCCGTCGCCGACCGTGCGCCCGACCGGTTCCGGCTGTCGCACGACAACGGCTGGGACACCGGGCTGCACGACGGCGACTACACCGTCACCGCGACCCTCTTCTGGGGCAGCAACGGCACGGTCGCGAAGCTGTACGAGGACGGCGTGCTGATCGACGCCGCCTGGCTGGAGGGTCGCACGCCCGGGAGGCAGCAGGTCGCGTTCGACGTCACCGGCCGGACCGACGGCGACCGCACCTACGTCGTCGAGGTCCTCAACCCGTGGGGCTCGTCGACGTCGGCACCGCTGACGGTGCGAGTCCGCGACGCGGCACCCGCGAAGGCCGTCCTGAAGCACGACGACCGGGACGGCGACGGCGACCTGACGATCAGCGCGCACCTGTGGTGGGGCACCAACGCCGAGCAGTACGTGCTCTACCAGGACGGCGTCGAGGTCGACCGCCAGACGCTGACCCCGGCCACGCCGCAGGCGCAGCACGCGACCACGCGGGTCACCGGCCTGGCCCCCGGGACGTACGTGTTCACCGCCGAGCTGTCGAACGCCGCGGGCACCACGGCGACCGCACCCCTCACGGTCGTCGTCCGCCGCTGACGCCCGCGCGGGGTGCGCGGGGACCATCGTCCTCACGCACCCCGCCCGTCGGGCCGTAGTGTTCGGTCGGCGGGGTCGTCCAACGGCGGGCGACCCCCGACCACGGAGGTGACCATGGCCTCGATGCGCCACGAGCTCGAGCAGCGCCGGGACGGCATGTGGACCGGCGCGCACGTCACGCTGCTGCTCGTCGTCCCGGCCGCCTACAGCGCCGTCCTCGTCCCCGGACTCGTGCTCAAGGCCCTCGTCGTCGCGGCCGCCATGGGGCTCGCGCTCGCGGGATACGTGCTCTCGACCAGCGCGAGGCGGCTCGAGGTCATCCTCGACGAGACCGTGCCCGGGCCCACGCCGCCCGGCGTGACCCCGCCGCCCGCCGAGGTCGAGCACAACCCCTGACGGATCGTGCCGGGTCCGCGCCCGGACCACGCCGACGGGCCGACGCCCCAGGGCACAGGGACGCCGGCCCGACGCGGTCGCTCGACCTCTCAGGCCAGCGCCTGCGCCAGCCGCTCGACGAGCTCGGCCTGCGCGGCGACGACCGCGAGCCGCGCGTCGTCGGGCGCGAACCACGCCGCCCGGTCGACCTCGGGGACGGTGATGGTCCGGCCCGAGCGCGGCGGCCACTCGACCTCGACCGTGTTGCTGCGGACCGCCGTCTCGTCGACCGAACCCTCCCGCGCCCACGCGTGCACGACCTTCCCGCCGCTCTGCCGCACGGTGCCCAGCGCCACGTCGGGCACCGACGCGGGCGGCGGAGCGACGCCGAGCTCCTCGGTGAACTCCCGCACCGCGACCGCGAGCAGGTCGTCCTCGTCGGGCTCCGGCTCACCCTTGGGGATCGTCCACGCGCGCTCGCGGCGCTCCCAGAACGGGCCGCCCATGTGCGCGAGCAGCACCTCGATCCCGTCGCCCGTCCGCCGGTAGAGCAGCAGCCCGGCGCTCACGCGGGCCGCCACGCTCAGCCCTTGCCGAGCGCGTCGATCGCGGCGACCTCGTCGGCCGTGAGCTCGAAGCCGAGCGCGCCGAGGTTCTCCTCGAGGCGGTGCTGCTTCGTGGACTTCGGGATGACGACCACGTCGTGCTCGACGTGCCAGCGCAGCACGACCTGCGCGGGCGTCACGCCGTGCGCCCGGGCCGCGTCCGCGATGGCCGCCGCGTCCAGGTCGGTGCGCTTGAGCGGGCTGTAGCCCTCGACGACCACGCCGCGCGCGCGGTGCGCCGCGAGCAGGGCCGGGTCGTGGTCGACCGGGCTGTACGGGATCTGGTTGACGGCCGGCGCGACGCCGGTCGCCTCGATGAGCTCGTCGATCTGCGCGATCGAGTAGTTGGAGACGCCGATCGACCGCACCAGGCCCTCGTCGCGGGCCGCGACGAACTCACGCCACGTGCTGGGCGTCGCCTGCTTGTTCGGCGGCCAGTGCACGAGCCACAGGTCCAGGTGGTCGGTCCCGAGCGCGGCGAGCGACTCCACGAGCGTCTGCCGCTCGCGGCCGACGTGGTCCGGCGGGAGCTTCGTCGTGACGAACACGTCGTCGCGGTCGATGTCGATCGTGGCCAGCGCGCGGCCGACCTCCGCCTCGTTGCCGTAGCCCGTCGCGGTGTCGACGTGGCGGTAGCCGAGCTGCAGCGCGGCCGTCACCGCGCGCTCCGCGTCGCCGCCCTCCGCCTGCCAGGTGCCGAGACCCAGCACCGGGATCTCTCCGCCGGGGATGGTGAGCGTGGGGGTCGTGGGGGGAAGTGTCATGCGTCCCATCCTCACCCGCGGTCCCGGTCGCTGCGCGGCGTGCGTCGTCACCGGGAGGGCCGCCCGGCGACGGTGCGTCACCCGCTGGGCGGTCGCCCGAGGGGTCGATGCGTTCGTACACTTGTTCGATGGTGCGGGAGGTCGACTGGTCGAAGTGGCTGCGCACGCCACGCGGCTGGGTGCGGGTGCCGCCGGCGGCGTGCCCCGCCGGCCACCGCTGGACCACCACGGGTCCGGGCCGGCCCTCGGAGCGGTTCGTCACGTGCGGCTGCACGATCGACCGGCACCACACGCTGTGGGTCTGCCCGGCCTGCGGCATGCACTGCGCCGAGGACTGCCGCGACGTGCGGCTGTGGGCGGGCAGCACGGTGTCCGTCGGCATCACGGTCGACCGGCGGGGCCGCGTGCAGGGGACGGTCGGCCCCGCGTCGCTCCCGTGAGGGCTCGCGTGCGTTCGGGCGTGCGTCGGGCGTCG
>NZ_JAAXOY010000032.1 GCF_012396155.1 Cellulomonas septica
CGCTCTTCCGATCTCGCGCCGCGACGACCCGACGTGGCCCGAGGACGAGCGTGCCCCCTGGGCCGCGTCCCGCGCCGGCCTCCATCCGCAGCTGGCCGCGGTCCCGCACCGGTGGGCCGAGCGCGACTGGCCCGCGACCGTCGGCGAGATCACGGCGTCCGGCATCCCGGTCACGCTCGTCACGGGCGACCCGGACCGCACGATCGTCGGCCCGCCTCTTGTCGCGCGCGCCCTCGCGTCCGTCGCCGAGGCCGGACCCGACGCGGCGCGTCTGACGATCGTCAACCTCCCGGGGACGGGCCACAGCGTCCACCGCGACGCCCGCCCGGCGTTCCTCCGCACCCTCGACACGGTCCTCGCCTCGACCTGACACCGGCCCGGCTCACCGCCCGCGCCGGCGCGATACCGACATGGTTGCCGTTCGAGCCCGCCGGACGGCAACCATGTCGGCATCGACGGCGGTCCTGTCGGCTCGGCGGCGCCGCGGACGGTCAGAGGTGGGTCGCGAACCAGGTGAGGATGCGGCGGTGGTGGACCGCGTCGCCGTTCTCGTGGTGGTTGAACGGGTAGACGGCGATGTCGCGCGGCACCGACGGGTCGCCGTCGGCCCACGCGTTGAAGGCGGCGAACGCGGTCGACGGCGGGCACACGGTGTCGCGCAGGCCGGTGCCGAACAGGGCGGCGGCCCGGGCACGACGGGCCAGGTGCACCCCGTCGAGGTACGACAGCGTGCGCAGCACCGACTCCTCGGCACCCCGGTGGACGGCGAGGTAGCGCACGATCTCGGCGTAGGGCTCGGTGTCGACCAGCCCGATCGCCCGCTGCACGTGGCACAGGAACGGCGCGCTCGCGGCGACCGCGGTCAGGTCGGGGACGAGCCCGGCGACGGCGATCGCGATGCCACCGCCCTGGCTGTTGCCGAGCGCCGCGACGCGCGACGCGTCGACCCCGGGGAGCGTACGCACGGCGTCGACCGCCCGCGCGGCGTCGGTGTAGAGCCGGCGGTAGTACACGGTGTGCGGTGAGCGGATGCCGCGCGTGACGAACCCGGGGGCCGCGGGCTCCGAGCCGACGGGGTCGGGGGTGTCGCCGCCGTTGCCGTGCTGACCGCCCTGCCCGCGCGAGTCCATGAGCAGGTGCGCGTACCCCGCGTTGGCCCAGGTCAGCCGCTCGATCGGCTCGCCGCGCCCGCGCCCGTACCCGAGGAACTCGACGACCGCCGGCAGGTCGCCGTCGACACCGGCGGGCCGCGTGTACCAGGCGCGCACGGGGTGGCCGCCGAAGCCGGGGAACGTGACGTCCCAGGTGTCGACGAGCGTGAGACCGGTGTCGACGCGCGTGGCGATCACGGGCGTGTCGTGCGTGCGCGCCTCGGCGAGCGTGGCCGACCAGAACGCGTCGAGGTCGTCGGGCTCGGGGATGTCCGGGCGGTAGGTGCGCAGCTCGGCGAGCGGCAGGTCGAACAGGGCCACGGCGGTCCTCAGGTCAGACGGTGACGAGCGGCGGGGCGGTGCTCTCGCGCACGACGAGCTCGGTGGCGAGGTCGATGCGCTGGTTGGTCGGCGTCTCCCCGCGGGCCAGGGCGAGGACGAGGCGCGTGGCGGTCGCGGCCATCTCGTGCAGCGGCTGGTGGACGGTCGTGAGCGCGGGGCCGAGCCACTCGGTCACGGGCAGGTCGTCGAACCCGACGATCGACACGTCCTCGGGGACGCGCAGGCCGAGCTCGCGCGCGGCGCGCATGACGCCGAGCGCCTGGAAGTCGGACCCGGCGAAGATCGCGGTGGGGCGGTCGGGGCGGGACAGGAGCTCGAGCCCGTGCCGGTAGCCGCCGTTGACGAAGAAGTCGCCGTAGCGGATGAGCCCGGGGTCGGTCGCGATGCCGGCCTCGTCGAGCGCGGACCGGTAGCCGTCGATGCGGGCGCGCGAGCACAGCACGTCGACGGGTCCGGAGATGACGGCGACGCGGCGGTGGCCCAGGCCGAGCAGGTGGCGCGTCGCGGCGAGGCCGCCGGCCCAGTTGGCGGAGCCGACGACGGGGACGCCGGGCGGCTGCTCGCCGGCGGTGTCGACGACGACGAACGGGATGGACCGGGTCTCGAGCTGGCGGCGCTGCGCGGGGTCGAGGTCGGACAGCACGAGGATGACGCCGCGCGGGCGGCGTGCGAGCACGTCGTCGAGCCACTCCTGCCGCGGGCGGTGCGCACCGCCGAGCTCGGAGAGCACGACGCCGACGCGCGCGGGCCCGGCGACCTCCTCGACGCCCTTGATGATCTGGGTGGCCCACGCGGAGTCGAGCTCGTGGAAGACGAGGTCGATGAGCCCGGGGCCGGTCGACGTGCGGCCGCGGCGACGCCGGTACTGGTACCGGTCGATGACCTCCTCGACGCGGGCGCGCGTCACGGCGGCGACGTCGGTGCGGCCGTTGAGGACCTTGGAGACGGTCGGGACCGACACGCCGGCCTCGGCGGCGATGAGCGCGATGGTGGCGGTGCCTCCCGCGGGGGAGGCAGGGGCGTCGACGCCCTCGGCCGGCTCTGCGGCATCCGTGCTGGTCATCCTCGCAACCTTCCCGCGAACCGCAAGTATCGCGTCCGAACGTAGCACCGCGAACGGCACATTCCGACGCTCTTCGCCCCGCCGGACGGGTGAAGCAGGAGGGTCCTGGCAAGTTTTGGCAAACGATTGACACGCGTTGTCGGGAGTGTCTAGTTTCCGAGGCGTTGACCTTTCGCCAACGACGGCGATAGTTGCGGACGCTCACGACGACGTGGGCGCGGGAGGGAACCGACCCGATGACGGACGCACCGCAGGCCCCCTGGCGGGACGCGACCCGCACCCCCGACGAGCGCGCCGCCGGCCTCGTGGCGGCGATGACGGTCGACGAGAAGGTGTCGCAGCTCGTCGGGCTCTGGGTCGGCGCCGACGCGTCGGGCGGGGCCGTCGCCCCGCACCAGGCGGACATGACCGGGGACCTCTCCTGGGACGAGGTCATCGCCGACGGCCTCGGGCAGCTCACCCGCCCGTTCGGCTCGGCGCCCGTCGACCCCGTCGCCGGCGCGCGCAGCCTCGCGACCTCGCAGGAGCAGGTCGTCGCCGCCAACCGGTTCGGGATCCCGGCCCTCGTCCACGAGGAGTGCCTCACGGGGTTCGCCGCCTGGCAGGCGACGGCGTACCCGGCACCGCTGTCGTGGGGCGCGACGTTCGACCCCGCCCTCGTCGAGGCGATGGCCGCGCGGATCGGCGCGAGCATGCGGGCCGCGGGCGTGCACCAGGGCCTCGCACCCGTCCTCGACGTGACGCGCGACTACCGCTGGGGCCGCACGGAGGAGACGATCGGCGAGGACCCGTACCTCGTCGGCACGGTCGGCACCGCGTACGTGCGGGGGATCGAGTCCGCGGGCGTCGTCGCGACGCTCAAGCACTTCGCCGGGTACTCGGCCAGCCGCGCGGGCCGCAACCTCGCCCCCGTGTCGATCGGCCCGCGCGAGCTCGCCGACGTGATCCTGCCGCCGTTCGAGATGGCGGTCCGCGAGGGCGGCGCCCGTTCGGTCATGCACTCGTACGCCGAGCTCGACGGCGTCCCGTCCGCGGCGGACGCGTGGCTGCTCACCACGCTGCTGCGCGACACGTGGGGCTTCGACGGCACGCTCGTCGCCGACTACTACGGCGTCCGGTTCCTGCACACGCTGCACGGGATCGCCGCCGACGACGGCCACGCCGCCGCGCTCGCCCTCTCAGCGGGCGTCGACGTCGAGCTGCCGAGCGTGCACTGCTACGGCCGCCCGCTGCGCGAGGCCCTGGCCCGTGGTGACGTCGACGAGGCGCTCGTCGACCGGGCGCTGCACCGCGTCCTGCGGCAGAAGGTCGAGCTCGGCCTGCTCGACGACGGCTGGCAGCCGCTCCCGGCGGACGTCGACGCCCTGGCGCTCGACGACGCCGAGAGCCAGGACGTCGCGCTGCGCCTGGCCCGCGAGGCGGTCGTCCTCCTCACCAACCCGCAGGCGGCCCTCCCGCTCACCGCCGGCCAGCGCGTCGCCGTCGTCGGGCCGCTCGCCGACGACCCGTACGCGATGCTCGGCTGCTACTCGTTCCCCGCGCACGTCGGCGTGCACCACCCGGACCACGCGATCGGCCTCGACATCCCGACGGTGCTCGACGGGCTGCGCGACGCCGGCGTCACCACGACGACCGCGCGCGGCTGCGACGTGACGGCCCCCGACCGCAGCGGGTTCGCCGAGGCGGTCGCGCAGGCGCAGGCCGCGGACGTCGTCGTGGCCGTGGTCGGCGACCGCGCCGGGCTCTTCGGCCGCGGCACGTCGGGGGAGGGGTGCGACGCGACCGACCTGCACCTCCCGGGTGTCCAGGCCGACCTGGTGCGCGCGCTCCTCGACACGGGCACGCCCGTCGTCCTGGTCCTGCTCACGGGCCGCCCGTACGCGCTCGGCGACCTCGCGACCCGCTCCGCGGCCGTCGTGCAGGCGTTCTTCCCCGGACAGCTCGGGGGGCAGGCGCTCGCGGAGGTGCTGACCGGCGCGACGAACCCGTCGGGCCGTCTGCCCGTGAGCCTGCCCGCGGATGCGTCGGGTCAGCCCGGCACGTACCTTTCGCAGCCGCTGGGCCGCCGCACGAAGGTCTCGAACATCGACCCGACGCACGCGTTCCCGTTCGGCCACGGCCTGTCGTACACGTCGTTCGACTGGGACGCCCGCCTCGTGACGGGCGACGCCTGGCGGGTCGACGGCGAGGCCGTCGTCGAGGTCGACGTCACGAACACGGGCGACACGGCCGGCGCCGACGTCGTGCAGCTCTACCTGCACGACCCCGTCGCCCAGGTCACGCGGCCCGTCGTGCGGCTCGTCGGGTACGCCCGCGTCGACCTCGCACCGGGCGAGCGCGGCCGCGTCACGTTCACCGTCCCGGCCGACGTCACCGCGTTCACCGGCACGGACGGCCACCGCGTCGTCGAGCCGGGCGACGTCGAGCTGCGCGTCTCGCGGTCGAGCACCGACCACCGCACCAGCCTGACCGCGCGCCTCGACGGCCCGCTGCGGACCGTCGACCACACCCGCCGCCTCGTCACCGAGGTGGCCGTGCTCACCGGAGCCGACGCACCGGAGGTGGTGACCGCATGAGCAGCGTCCAGGAGCCCGTCGTCGCGGGCGTCGCGACGACCCCGGGGGCGCCGCCGCCCGTCGGCGTGGCCGACAACGCCCCGCCACCGGCGGGCAGCCCGGAGCCCCGCAAGCCCCGGCGGACCCGCCGCGCCCAGCCGTTCACCACCCCCGGCGGCACCGTCGTCCGACCCAGCCGCACGACGTGGCGGCAGGCGCTCACGCGCGACTGGCGGCTCTACACGTTCCTCGTCCTGCCGCTCGTGTTCCTGCTGGTGTTCCGGTACCTGCCGATCCTCGGCAACGTCGTCGCGTTCCGGCGGTTCCGGCCCGGGTCGAGCATCTTCGGCGACGAGTGGGTCGGCCTCTACTACGTCCGGATGTTCATCAACGACCAGCAGTTCTGGCACGCGTTCACCAACACGGTCGTGCTGGGCCTGCTCACGCTGGTGATCGTCTTCCCGCTGCCGATCCTGCTCGCGCTCATGCTCAACGAGGTCCGGTCGCGGACGTTCAAGCGGTCGGTGCAGACGATCTCGTACCTGCCGCACTTCATGTCGATCGTCATCGTCGCGGGCGTGGTGTTCCAGCTCACCGCGGTGAACGGGACGATCAACCAGATCATCACGGCGCTCGGCGGGGACGCGATCACCTTCATGCAGGAGGCGTCCTGGTTCCGGACGATCTACCTGAGCTCGGAGGTCTGGCAGACCGTCGGGTGGGGCACGATCCTCTACCTCGCGGCGCTCACGACGATCGACGAGCAGCTCTACGAGGCGGCCCGGATCGACGGCGCCAACCGCTGGCAGCAGACGTGGCACATCACGCTGCCGGGCATCCGCCCGACGATGATCGTGCTGCTCATCCTCAACGTCGGCACGTTCATGGCGGTCGGCTTCGAGAAGATCCTGCTGCTGCAGAACCCCCTCATCTACTCGACGGCCGACGTCATCTCGACGTACCTGTACCGCGTCGGCATCGTCTCGAACAGCGTCTCCTACGCCACCGCGATCGGCTTGTTCGAGGCGATCATCGGCGTGACGCTCGTCCTGTCCGCCAACGCGATCTCGCGCAAGACCGTGGGGGCGTCCCTGTGGTGACCACCGACCAGAAGCCCGCCGCCGTGGTCAGCACGAAGCCGCGGGTCGTCAAGGACAGCCGCGGCTACCGGACGTTCCGGTTCCTCAACGCGGCGCTGCTGATCGTCGTCTGCGCGCTCGTGCTGTACCCGTTCGTCAACATCGTCGCGCAGGCGTTCTCGTCCGAGGGCTACATCAACTCGGGCCAGGTGAACCTGTTCCCGCGCGGGTTCAACGTGACGACGTTCGGAGTCGTCATGGGCGACGACATGTTCTGGCGCAACTACCGGAACACCGTCGTCTACACGGTGGTCGCGACGACGATCGCGATGGCGCTCACGACGACGTACGCGTACGCGTTGTCGCGGCGGAACCTCAAGGGACGCAAGTTCTTCATCGGCGTGGCCGTCGCGACCATGTTCTTCAACGGCGGCCTCATCCCGAACTACGTGCTCATCAGCGAGCTCGGGATGCGCAACACCATCTGGGCGATCGTGCTCCCGAACGCGATCAGCGTCTTCAACCTGCTGGTGATGAAGTCGTTCTTCGAGAACTTCCCGAGCGAGCTCGAGGAAGCGGCCGCGATCGACGGCATGACGACGTACGGGATCTTCTTCCGCGTCGTGCTGCCGCTGTCGAAGGCGGTCGTCGCGACGATGCTGCTGTTCTACGCGGTGTCGTTCTGGAACGCCTGGTTCGCCGCGTTCCTCTACATCGACGACCCGAAGCTCTACCCCGTGACGATGTACCTGCGGAACCTGCTCGCGGGCGTGACGTCGGGGACGTCGATCCAGGGCGGCTCGACGGACAACCTCACGCAGATCGCGGCGAACGTGCAGTCCGTGACGATGCTCCTCACGGTGCTGCCGATCATCTGCCTCTACCCCTTCATCCAGAGGTACTTCGTGTCGGGCGTGATGCTCGGCGCGGTCAAGCAGTGACGCCTCCTGGCTGACGCACCGCATTTCCCATCCCCTCCCGTGCAGGACGACGGAGTTCCACGAAAAGGAGAATCATGAGGTCAGCACGAAAGCGCGCAGGCGCCGCGGCGTCGATCGCGGTCCTCGCCCTCGCCCTGACGGCGGCGTGCTCGTCCGGCGACGGTGCGACGGCCGAGGAGACCGGCGGCGACGCCGGCATCCCGGAGGCGAACCGCGTCGGCGCGATGGAGGACTTCGCGGCCGGCACGGAGTTCGTCGCGACCGAGCCGGTCACGTTCGGCCTGCTCTACCGCGACCACCCGAACTACCCGCTCAAGGAGGACTGGCTCTTCCTCACCGAGCTCAAGGACAAGCACAACGTCGACTTCGACATCACGAGCGCGCCGCTGTCCGACTGGGACCAGAAGAAGTCGCTCATCATCTCCTCGGGCGACGCACCCGAGTTCATCCCGGTGACCTACAAGGGCCAGGAGACGCAGTTCGTCGCGGGCGGCGCGATCCTGCCGCTGTCGGACTACGTGCAGTACATGCCGAACTTCCAGCAGAAGATCGAGGAGTGGGGGATGCAGGACTACCTCGACTCGCTCGAGCAGGCCGACGGCAAGTACTACATGCTCCCCGGCCTGTACGAGTCGCCGCAGCCGCAGTACTCGATCGCGGTCCGCAAGGACCTCTGGGACGCCGCGGGCCTCACCGAGGACCCCGAGACCTGGGACGACTTCCGCGACGCGCTCGAGAAGCTCAAGGCCGCGAACCCGGGCGTGTGGCCGATGTCGGACCGCTGGTCGACGACGAACAACAGCCCGCTGGGCGCGACCCTCAACATCGCCGCGCCGAACTTCGACACGATCGCCGGCTGGGGCTTCGGCCAGGGCCTGTGGTTCGACGAGGACGAGGAGAAGTTCGTCTACGCGCCGACGACCGACGGCTACAAGGACCTCGTCGAGTACTTCGCGGGTCTGGTCGAGGACGGCCTGCTCGACCCCGAGTCGCTGACCCAGGACGACGACACCGCGATCCAGAAGTTCGGCTCGGGCCAGTCGCTCGCGATCTCCGGCAACACGCAGGAGGTCACGACGTACCGCAAGACGTTCACCGAGGCGGGCAACGCGTCGGCCGAGGTCAGGCTCATCCGCGTCCCCGGCGGCCCGGCCGGTGACAACGTCGCGTCGGGCTCGCGCATCGCGTCCGGCTTCATGCTGTCGTCGGCCGCGAAGGACTCGCCGCACTTCCTCGCGCTGCTGCAGTGGATCGACTGGCTGTACTACTCCGACGAGGGCATCGAGTTCTCGCAGTGGGGCGTCGAGGGCACGACGTACACGAAGGACGGCGACACGCGCACGCTCGCCGCGGACGTCGACTGGAACGGCCTCAACCCGGCGGGCACCAAGAAGCTCAACGCCGACTTCGGGTTCAGCAACGGCGTGTTCATGTTCGCGAACGGCACGACGGACGAGCTCATCGGCTCGATGCAGTCCGACTCGACCCGCGAGTTCGTCGAGTCGATGGCGGACAAGGAGGAGCTGCCGATCGCGCCGACCGCGCCGCTGGACGAGATGCAGCAGGAGCAGGTCACGCTCTGGCAGTCCGCGCTCAACGACTCGGTGCTGCAGAACACGGCCGCGTTCATCCTGGGCAGCCGCCCGATGTCCGAGTGGGACGCGTGGATGACCGAGCTCAAGGGCCTCAACGTCGACCAGTACGTCGACACCTACAACCAGGCGCTGGCCGCGAAGGGCTGACGCACCCCGCCCCGGCCGGTCCCGCGTCTCAGTGCGCGGGGCCGGCCGGTCGGCGTCGTACCTGTTCCACCCCGTCCCGGGAGACGTGCCGATCGTGAGCAACCAGGTCCGCTACGGCGGCGACTACAACCCCGAGCAGTGGCCCAAGGACGTGTGGGAGGACGACCACCGCGCGTTCGACGAGGCCGGCATCACGACCGTCACGGTCGGGGTGTTCGCGTGGGCGCACCTGCAGCCCGCGGAGGACCGGTACGACTTCTCGACGCTCGACGCGATCGTGGACCGCGCGGCGCAGGCCGGCCGGGAGGTCGTGCTCGCGACGCCGTCGGGGGCGATGCCGCCGTGGCTCGCGCGCGCCTACCCGGACGCGTGCCGCGTGGACTTCGAGGGCCGGCGGCACGTGTACGGGCAGCGCCACAACCACTGCCCGTCGTCGCCGGACTTCCGCCGGCTGTCGGTCGAGCTCGCGTCGCAGCTCGCCCAGCGGTACGCGGGCCACCCCGCGGTCGTGGCGTGGCACGTCGGCAACGAGTACGGCGGCGCGTGCTACTGCCCGCTGTGCGCGGCGGCGTTCCGCGACTGGCTGCGCGGGCGGTACGGCACGCTCGACCGGCTCAACGACGCGTGGAACGCGACGTTCTGGTCGCACACGTACACCGACTGGGACGAGGTCCAGCCGCCGACGATGCTGTCGGAGCACTGGCGCGGCCCGCACCACACCGCGTTCCAGGGCACGACGCTCGACTACCGCCGCTTCATGTCGGACGCGCTGCTGGGCGGGTTCGTCGCGGAGAAGGCCGCGATCCGCGCGCACGACGCGACGACGCCCGTGACGACGAACTTCATGGGCCTGTACCAGCCGGTCGACTACCACCGCTGGGCGCCGCACCTCGACCTCGTGACGTGGGACAACTACCCGCCCGCGGACACCCCGCTGCGGACGGCGGCCCGGATGGCCGCGACGCACGCCGCGATGCGCGGGGTCGGCGGCGGCGCGCCGATCTGGGTCATGGAGCAGACGCCGTCGATCACGGCGTCGCGCGACGTGAACCCCGTGAAGCGGCCCGGCGTCCTCGCGCTGTGGACGTGGCAGTCGGTCGCGCACGGCGCCGACGCGACGCTGTTCTTCCAGCTCCGCCAGTCGAGGGGCGCGTGCGAGAAGTACCACGGCGCGGTGATCGACCACTCGGGGCGGACGGACACGCGCGTGTTCCGCGAGGCGTCCGCCCTGGGCTCGTCGCTGCGGGCCCTGGGGGACGGCGTGCTCGGCGCGCGCACGCCCGCACGCGTCGCGCTGCTGCTCGACTGGGACTCGTGGTGGGCGGTCGAGATGACCGACGGCTACAACCGGCACGTCTCCTACGTCCAGACGCTGCTCCAGTACCACCGGGCGCTGTGGTCGGCGAACGCCGCCGTGGACGTCGTGCCCGTGACCGCGGAGCTGGCGGGGTACGACGTCGTCGTCGCCCCGCTGCTCCACCTGCTCAAGGGCGACGTCGTCGACCGGCTCACCGCGTTCGTGCACCGCGGCGGCTCGCTCGTCACCACCTTCTACGGCGGTCGCGTCGACGAGGACACCAACGCGTTCCTCGGGGAGCCGCCGCTCGACGCGCTGCTCGGCGTCCGCGTCGAGGAGACCGACTCGGCCGCACCCGACGTCGCGAACCCCGTGACGCTGCGGCTCGGCGGTCCCGGTACCGACGGCGCGATCGACTGGAACGGGTCGACGACTCACCCGGCGACGCTCGTCTTCGAGCTGCTCGTCCCGCACGACGGGACCGAGGTCGTCGGCACGTACGGCGCCGACTTCTACGCGGGCACCCCGGCGGTCACGCGCGCCGCCCGCGGCGAGGGAGCCGCCTGGCACGTCGGGACCGGCCTCGACGACGACGGGGTCGCGCGCGTCCTGCGGCACGTCCTCGACCAGCACGGGCTCATGGGACCGCACGCCGACGAGCCCGCGCTCGAGGTCGTCGACCGCGTGCAGCCCGACGGCACCCGGTACCGCTTCGTGCTGCACCATGGGAGCACGCCGCTCACGGTGACGTCCGAGGTGGAGGGCACGGACGCCCTCACGGGTCGCGTCGTCCGTCGCGGTGACACGCTCACCCTCGCGCCCGCCGACGTGCTCGTCCTCCAGGAGGCCCCGTGACCCGCGTCGTCGTCCCCGCCACCCCGCTCGGTGCGCTGCCCGACGCGTGGCGGCACTGCGTCGGCACCGGCCGCCTGAACCTCGCGCTGCGCGCCGACTACCGCGAGTCGCTCGCCCTGGTCCAGCGGGACATCGGGTTCCGGCACATCCGGGGGCACGGGCTGCTGTCCGACGACATGGGCGTGCTGCGCCCCTGGTCGATCGGCGACCGGTCCGGGCGTCGGCACTCGTTCACCTACGTCGACCAGGTGCACGACGCGTTCCTGTCGCTCGGCATCAAGCCGTTCGTCGAGCTCGGGTTCATGCCGTCGGTGCTCGCGTCGGGGGACGACACCGTCTTCTGGTGGAAGGGCAACATCACGCCGCCGTCGTCGTGGTCCGACTGGACCGACCTCGTCACCACGCTCGTGCGTCACCTCGTCGACCGGTACGGCATCGACGAGGTGCGGCAGTGGCCGATCGAGGTCTGGAACGAGCCGAACCTCGTGCAGTTCTGGAAGGACGCCGACCAGGACGCGTACCTGCGGCTCTACGAGGTCACGGCGCGCGCGATCAAGGACGTCGACGCGTCGCTCCAGGTCGGCGGCCCGGCGATCTCGCCCGGGGCCGACGACTGGTGGCAGCCGTTCGCCGACTTCGTGACCGGCCGCGACGTGCCGTGCGACTTCCTCAGCGTGCACGCGTACGCGTCCGGTCCCGCGCAGCACGTCCCGTTCGGCAGCTACCAGACGCTGAAGCCGCCGCAGGACCTGCTCGACCAGTTCGCGACCCCGCGGCGGCTGCTCGCCGGCCACCCGCTCGCCGACCTGCCCGTGCACGTCACCGAGTTCAACACCTCGTACTGCCCGGACAACCCGATCCACGACACCGCCTACAACGCGGCCTACCTCGCGCCCGTCATGGTCGGGGGCGGCGACCACGTCGACTCGTTCTCCTACTGGACCTTCTGCGACGTGTTCGAGGAGGCGTGGATCCCCACGTCGTTCTTCCACGGCGGGTTCGGGCTGCTCACGCACCGCCAGGTGCCCAAGCCGACTTACCACCTGTTCGCGTTCCTGGCCCGCATGGGCCGGCACGTCCTCGCGCGTGGCGACGACCACCTGGTCTGCGTCGACGACGACGGGCGCGTCACCGTGCTCGCCTGGCAGCCCGTCGGCGGCACCGACGGAGCGCCCGCCGACGAGCGGCACGAGCTGCGGCTGTCGGTCCCGGTGGGGGCCGGCGCGGGTGCCGCTGGCGACGGGAGCGGCCCGGCGACG
>NZ_JAAXOY010000320.1 GCF_012396155.1 Cellulomonas septica
CCCGCGGTGTCGGACACGACGACGCCGACCCGCACGCTGAACGCCGCGGCGACGGCGACGCGCACCGCGCGTGCGGACGCGTCGGGGTCGACCGGCAGCAGCAGGACGGTGCCCTCGGGGGTGTTGCTCGCGTCGACGCCCGCGGCCGCCATGACGAGCCCGAGCCGGTTCTCGACGATCCGCGTGACGCCGGCGGCGTGCTCACGCGTCGCGACGACCCGCACGGTCTCGTCCGTGATCGCCTGCTCGCGGTCGGCCGCGGCGACGACGCGCCCCTCGGCCTTCGACACGACCTTGCTGGTGAGCACCAGCACGTCGCCGTCCGCGAGCGCCCGGTCGGGCCGGGCCGCAGCGTCGGCGCGCAGCAGGTCGACGAGCAGCGCCGGCAGTTCGTCGCCCGGTCGCACCTCGCCGAGCCCGTCGGGCGCCCAGACCCGCAGCTCGTCCGTCGGACCCGTCGTCATCGCGACAGCTTCGGCAGCACGTCGGCGCCGAAGACCTCGATCCACTCGCGCTGGTTGCGGCCGACGTTGTGCAGGTAGATGCGGTCGAAGCCGAGGTCGACGTACTTCTGGATCTCGGCGCGGTGCACGTCGGGGTCGGACGAGATGACCATGCGGCCCTCGAAGTCCTCGGGACGCACGAGCCGGGCCATCTGCTCGAAGTCGAACGGCGAGCGGATGTCGGCCTTGGGGAACTTCATGCCGCCGTTGGGCCACTCGCGCATCGCGTTGGCGAGGGCTTCCTCGTCGGTGGGTGCCCACGACAGGTGCAGCTGCAGGACCTTGGGCATCGCGTCGGCATCCCGCCCGGCCTCCCGCGCCCCCTCGTGGAACTTGCCGAACAGGCCGCTGATCTTCTCGAGCGGGGCGCCCACCGTGATGAGCCCGTCGGCGTGCTTCCCCGCGCGCTTGGCGGTGACGGGGCCGGCGGTCGCGACGAGGATCTCGGGCGCCTCCTCGGGCATGGTCCACAGGCGCGTCGACTCGAGCTTGTAGAACTGCCCGGCGTGCTTGACGTCGCGCCCGGCGAGCGACGCGGTGAAGAGCTTCTTGATGATGTCGATGGCCTCGAACATGCGGTTGATCCGCTCGGGGGCCTCGGGCCAGTACTCGGCGATGATGTGCTCGTTGAGCGCCTCGCCCGAGCCGAGACCCAGCCAGTGCCGGCCCGGGTACATCGCCGCGAGCGTCGCCGAGGCCTGCGCGACCATCGCGGGGTGCCAGCGGAACGTCGGCGCGGTCACGCCGGGCCCGAAGTCGCCGCGGGTCCGCTCACCGACGGCCGTCAGCACGTTCCACACGAACGAGGACTGCCCCTGCGCGGGCACCCACGGCTGGAAGTGGTCGGCCGCCATCACGCCCGAGAAGCCGTGCTCCTCGGCGTGCGCCGAGAGGTCCACCGCCTCCGTGGGGTGGAACTGCTCCAGCATCGCCGCGTACCCGACCGTCAGACCGTTCGCCGTCACACCGCTCACCCGCGTCGCTCTCCCTCGTCGTGCCGGGCGGCCCGCCTCGTGCGGGTGGCCCTCCGGCGACACTAACCCCGCCGTGTGTCGCGCGTGTTCCCTCGCGCACAGGGCCGGTCCGCCTGGGGAAACCCGCGCGGGTGGTCGTCGCGGATCTGGGAGGATGTGTGCCCATGAGCGACCTGAACCCGACCGCCCCCTCGACGACCCCTGGCACCACGGGCACGCGGGCGGTACCGGACAAGGTCTCGCTCGACGGCCTGGAGGACCGCTGGGACTCCGCGTGGACGGCCCAGGGCCTCTACGCGTTCGACCGTTCGCGCACGCGCGAGGAGATCTACTCGATCGACACCCCGCCCCCGACGGTCTCGGGCTCGCTCCACGTGGGGCACGTGTTCTCGTACACGCACACCGACGTCGTCGCGCGCTTCCGCCGCATGCGCGGCAGCGAGGTGTTCTACCCGATGGGCTGGGACGACAACGGCCTGCCGACCGAGCGCCGGGTGCAGAACTACTACGGCGTGCGCTGCGACCCGTCGCTCCCGTACGTCGAGGGCTTCGTGCCGCCGCACGAGGGGACCGACGGCAAGCCGGTCAAGCCCGCCGACCAGGTCCCGGTGAGCCGCCGCAACTTCGTCGAGCTGTGCGAGCGCCTCACGGCCGACGACGAGCGCCAGTTCGAGGCGCTGTGGCGCCACCTGGGCCTGTCCGTCGACTGGTCGATGACCTACCAGACGGTGTCCGCCGAGGCGCGCGCGGTCGCCCAGCAGGCGTTCCTGCGCAACCTCGCGCGCGGCGAGGCGTACCAGGCCGAGGCCCCCGGCCTGTGGGACGTGACGTTCCAGACGGCGGTCGCGCAGGCCGAGCTCGAGGCCCGCGACTACCCGGGCGCGTTCCACCGCGTGGCCTTCCACCGGGCGGGCGGCGAGCCCGTCTACATCGAGACGACCCGCCCCGAGCTCCTGCCCGCGTGCGTCGCGCTCATCGCGCACCCGGACGACGAGCGCTACCAGGACCTGTTCGGCACGACGGTCACGTCGCCCCTGTTCGGCGTCGAGCTCCCGGTCCTCGCGCACCCGGCCGCCGAGCCCGACAAGGGCGCCGGCATCGCGATGTGCTGCACGTTCGGCGACCTCACCGACGTGCAGTGGTGGCGCGAGCTCCAGCTCCCGACCCGCTCGGTGGTCGGACGCGACGGTCGCATCGTCCGCGAGACGCCCGAGTGGCTCACCACGGACGAGGGCCGCGCCGCATTCGAGGAGCTCGCGGGCAAGACGACGTTCTCGGCGCGTGAGGCCGTCGTGAACGGCCTGCGCGCGTCGGGGGACCTGGACGGCGAGCCGCAGGCGACGCAGCGCAAGGCGAACTTCTACGAGAAGGGCGACAAGCCCCTCGAGATCGTCACGAGCCGCCAGTGGTACATCCGCAACGGCGGCCGCGACGCCGACCTGCGCGAGGGTCTGCTCGCGCGCGGCGCGGAGCTCGACTTCCACCCCGACTTCATGCGCGTGCGCTACGAGAACTGGGTCGGCGGCCTCAACGGCGACTGGCTCATCTCGCGGCAGCGGTTCTTCGGCGTGCCGTTCCCGGTCTGGTACCGGCTCGACGAGAACGGCGACCCCGACCACGACGCGCCGCTGCTGCCGACCGAGGACCAGCTGCCGATCGACCCGTCGTCCGACGTGCCCGCGGGCTACACGGCCGACCAGCGCGGCGTGCCCGGCGGCTTCGTCGGTGACCCGGACGTCATGGACACCTGGGCGACCAGCTCGCTGACCCCGCAGATCGTCGGCGGCTGGCGCACCGACCCCGACCTGTTCGCGCGCGTCTTCCCGATGGACCTACGCCCGCAGGGCCAGGACATCATCCGGACCTGGCTGTTCTCGACCGTGGTCCGCTCGCACCTCGAGCACGGCACGCTGCCGTGGACCGACGCGGCGATCAGCGGCTGGATCCTCGACCCCGACCGCAAGAAGATGTCGAAGTCGAAGGGCAACGTCGTCACGCCCATGGGCCTGCTCGAGGAGCACGGCTCCGACGCGGTGCGCTACTGGGCGGCCTCGGCCCGCCTCGGCACGGACGCGGCGTTCGAGGTCGGCCAGATGAAGATCGGCCGCCGCCTCGCGATCAAGATCCTCAACGCGTCGAAGTTCGCGCTGTCGTTCGGCACCGCGGAGCTCGACCCGGCGCTCGTCACGGTGACGCTCGACCGCGCGATGCTGGCCGGCCTGGCAGACGTCGTCGCGAAGGCGACCGAGGCGCTCGAGGCCTACGACCACACGCGCGCGCTCGAGCTGTCGGAGACGTTCTTCTGGACGTTCTGCGACGACTACCTCGAGCTCGTGAAGGACCGCGCGTACGGTGCGGGCGCCCAGGAGGTCTCGGTCGAGACCGCGTCGGCGCGCGCCGCGCTCGGGATCGCGCTCGACACGATGCTGCGGCTGTTCGCACCGGTCCTGCCGTTCGCGACCGAGGAGGTCTGGTCGTGGTGGCGCGAGGGCTCGGTGCACCGTGCGCCGTGGCCGGACGCCGCGCCGCTGCGGGCCGCCGCGGGTGACGCGGACCCGGGCGTGGTC
>NZ_JAAXOY010000321.1 GCF_012396155.1 Cellulomonas septica
CAGGGCGGCGAGGGCGGCGACGGCGCGTCGCAGGCGTGGTCGGACGGCACGCGCGGGCGTGCGGGTGGTGGCGGTCACGGAGAGGCTCCGATCGGGCTCGGCGCACGTCGTCGTGCGCGGCTGGGCGTGGGCGGGCGGTCCGGACGTCGAGCTGCGCTGCTCGCCGGGTGGGCGTGGCGTCGGACCGGTTCCGGGTCTCGGAACGGCAGCAATCTCTTGCTGCAACTTGCAGCACCGCGTTGCGGGCGAACGTACCACCGGGTCGACGCCGCGGACAGGGGATGAATCCGCGCCGCGGTCCTGCCCCGCCGCCGGGCGCGCGTGACACGATGCGCGCGTGATCGTGGTGACGACGAACGAGATCCCGGGCTACCGCGTGCAGGCCGTGCTCGGCGAGGTCATGGGCCTGACGGTCCGCTCGACGAACATCGGCGGCAGCCTCACCGCGAGCCTGCGCTCCATCGGCGGCGGGGAGATCCCCGAGTACACCACGATCATGTACGAGAGCCGGCACGAGGTGATGCGCCGCATGGTCGACGAGGCCCGGCAGCGCGGCGCCAACGCGATCGTCGCGATGCGGTTCGACACCGGATCCGTCGGGCAGTTCAGCGAGGTGTGCGTCTACGGGACGGCCGTCGTCGCGGAACCGATCCCCGCAGGCGAGGCCGGTGCGACCGGGCAGTCCGCGCACGTCGCCGCGACCACGCCGCCGCCCGCCGGCTGACGCAGGCGCGAAGGGGGCTGACACGCCACGATCCCCGACCGGCGTGCGGTCGAGGATCCTGGCGCCTCAGCCCGGGGTCCGGACGAGGGACGAGCGGTGCAGCATCAGCCGACCCGCCGCCGGTACACGGACATCGCCGCGAGGTAGGCGACGACGAGGATGCCGACGCACCAGCCCAGCGCGACCCAGAGGTCGCTGCCGACGGGCTCGCCCGCGAACAGGTGCTGGATGCTGTCGACGATCGACGTCACCGGCTGGTTCTCGGCGAACCACCGCACGGGCCCGGGCATGGTCTCCGTCGGGACGAACGCGGAGCTGATGAAGGGCAGGAAGATCAGCGGGTAGGAGAACCCCGCGGCTCCGTCGACGGACTTCGCGGTGAGACCGGCGATGACGGCGAGCCACGTGAGCGCGAGCGTGAACAGCGCGAGGATGCCCGCCACGGCGAGCCACGCCCCGACACCGGCCGACGTCCGGAAGCCCATGAGCAGCCCGACGCCGACGATGATCACGACCGTGATCCCGTTGGCGACGAGCGACGTCAGCACGTGCGCCCACAGCACCGACGAGCGGGCGATCGGCATCGAGTGGAACCGCTCGAAGATGCCGCTCTGCAGGTCGGTGAACAGCCGGACGGCGGTGTACGCGATGCCCGACGCGATCGCGATGAGCAGGATGCCCGGCAGCAGGTAGCTCACGTAGCTCTCGCCGCCCGCCTCGATGGCCCCGCCGAAGACGTAGACGAACAGCAGGAGCAGCGCGATCGGCGTGAGCGCCGTCGTGATGATCGTGTCGACGCTGCGGCTGATGTGCCGCAGCGAGCGCCCGGTGAGGGCGACGGTGTCGGCGTAGACGTGGGTGCTCATGACTGGTCCTTCCCGGACTCGGTGGCGGCGTGGGTCCCGACGAGCGCGAGGAAGATCTCCTCGAGCGTCGGCTGCTTCTCGACGTACTCGACGGTCGCGGGCGGCAGCAGCGCCTTGAGCTCGGCGAGCGTGCCGTTCGCGATGATGCGGCCCTGGTGGAGGATCGCGATGCGGTCGGCGAGCTGCTCGGCCTCCTCCAGGTACTGCGTGGTGAGCAGGACGGTCGTCCCCTGCCGGGCGAGGCCCTGGATGACCTGCCAGACCTCCTGCCGCGCCTCGGGGTCGAGGCCCGTCGTCGGCTCGTCGAGGAACAGCACGGTCGGGTGGCCGACGAGGCTCATCGCGATGTCGAGGCGCCTCCGCATGCCGCCGGAGTAGGTCGACACGCGCCGCGAGCCGGCGTCGGTGAGGCTGAACTGCGCGAGCAGGTCGTCCGCGATGCGGCCGGGGTCGTCGAGGTGCCGCAGCCGCGCGACGAGCACGAGGTTCTCGCGTCCGGAGAGGATCTCGTCGACCGCGGCGAACTGCCCGGTCAGGCTGATCGACTCGCGGACGTCGCGCGGTGCGACGGTCACGTCGAAGCCGTTGACGACGGCCGTGCCGCCGTCGGGCTTGAGCAGCGTCGACAGGATCCGCACCATCGTCGTCTTGCCGGCGCCGTTCGAGCCGAGCAGGGCGAAGATGCTGCCCGGCGCGACGTCGAGGTCGACGCCGCGCAGGACGCGGAGGTCCCCGAAGGACTTCTCGGCGCCGCGCACGCGGATGGCGGATGAGGTGGCGTTCATGAGGTGTCGCGTCCCCTTCTCGTGGTGGTGTGCCCGCTCAGCGGGCGTGCTGGACGGTGATGTCGCCCGAGCGCGTGCGCGCCCGGACCGCGACGGTGCGCTCGCCCTCGGCGGGGGCGGCCTGGCCGTCGAGCTGGTTGCGGACGCGCCCGTCCTTCGACGACAGGTCGAGCCACGCGGCGACCCCGCGCCGGACGCCCACGGCCACCTGGCCGTAGCCGCTCTCGACCTGGACCGACCCGCTCGACACCTCGGCGACGCGGACGCTGCCGTAGGCCGTCTTCGCCGTCACCGAGCCGAGCGCCCGGTCGACGTCGAGGTCGCCGTAGGAGAGCTTCGCCTCGAGGTCACCGCCCGACTCCTCGACCTGCACGGCCCCGTGCGAGGCCTTGATGACGGCGTCGCCGCGCACCGTGCCGAGCCGGACGCGGCCGTGGTCGGCGGTGATCTCCGCCGTGCCCTCGACGCGCTCGACGTCGACCACCCCGTGCATGGCCCGGACCCACAGGTCGCCGGTGGTGTCGAGCTGGACGGAGGAGCTCTTGGCGCGGGTGGCACCGAGCCGGCCCACGCTCTGGACGTTGCCGACGGACAGCTCGGCCGTGACACGCGAGCCGGCAGGCAGCTCGACGACGACGTCGACCGAGTCGTTCGGGCCGGGCCCGATCCAGGAGAGTCGCGGCCGCGGCCCGAGGACGGTGAGGCGCCGGCCGTCGAAGTCGACCTTCGTCTCCTCGACGGCGCGACGGTCGTCCGCCTTCGCCGGGTTGGACGGTGCGACGGTCACGACCGTGTCGGTGCGGTCGCTCGCGACGACGCGCAGGTCGCCGACGGGGACGTGGACCGCGAGGTCGATGGGCTGGGGTGTGCTGTACGTGGGCATGCTGACGCCTCTCGTGCTGAGGGTGTGCTTGTCCGGCCCCGCGGGTCCGCGGGGCTGGTGGTGCTCGGAGGTGCGGAGCCGGGCTAGCGGGCCCAGCCGGCGAAGCTGTCGCCGGTGCGCAGCGTGCGCTGCGCGGATCGTCGTTGCTTCGGCTGCAGGGCCGCCGCGATCGCGCGGACGAGCCAGGCGTTGACGGACAGGCCGTCCGCGGTGGCCGCCTCGTCGACGCGCGCCTTGAGCGCGTCCGGCAGGCGGAGCGTGGTGCGTGAGGTGCTGACGTCGTCGAGGTCGACGGGCGCGGTGGTCACCGTGCTCGACTCCTCGGCGTCCGCCTCGGACGGGGGCTGCGTGACGACGAACTCGACCTCGCGCCCACGCAGCCGCACGTCGACCGAGCCAGGTGCGAGGTCACGCGTGATCTCGCCGGCGGCGGCCGACAGGGCGTCGAGCAGCACGAGGCGGGTGGCCGCGTCGAGGCCCGCGGCGAGCCGCTCGGCGACGGCGCGGGTGTCGTCCCCGCCGTGCTCGGCGGCGTCCATGAGCTGACGCTGGAGGTCGCTGACGTACTGCCCGAGTTCCATGACACCTAGCATGACACCATCGTGGTGTCACCGCAAGCATTTGTGGTGTCAGATCGGTGTCATGTGGTGTCAGGCGGAATGCGCGGTGGTGTCACGGCCGGTCGTCGCGTCGGCGACACCGCCGCGCTTCCGCGCCCTGCCCGCGAGGAGCGCCCTCCCGGGCAGGTCGGCGACACCGCCGCGCTTCCGCGCCCTGCC
>NZ_JAAXOY010000322.1 GCF_012396155.1 Cellulomonas septica
GACCCGGCTCCGAGCAGTCGCGCCGCCACGGCGTTCTCCGCGACGACGCACCAGTCGCGGTCGAGCGCGACCGCCGGCGCGGGCTCGTGCGCGTGCAGCACCCGACGGACGGCCTCCATGAGGACGGGACCGGGCGCCGCTGCCGGTCGCGGGAGCCCCGCGAGGCCCGCGGCACGGAGGAGGTCGTCGACGTCGTCACCTGCGAGGTCGAGCGCGGCGGCGAGCGCGAGCACCATCGTCCGGCTCGGGACCGTCCGCCCGGTCTCCAGCCGCGAGACGTGCCGCGTCACCGTGCTCGCGGCGAGGGCCAGCGACTCCTGGCTGAGCCCGCGGCGACGTCGCCAACCGCGCAGCCGCTCGCCGAAGTCCACGCGGGCGAACCTAGCGACCGGTCCGCGCCTCGCACCAGGACCTCGCACGTCCTGGTGCGGGACGACCCGCGCGCCCGACGCTCGCCCTGCCCGGCAGACCGGGCCGCCGTCTCGTCACCCGGGAGTCCCCATGTCCCTGCTCCGCCGTGCCCTCGTCGCCGACGCGACGCTGACCGCGCTGTCCGCCCCGACCTTCGTCCTGCTGGCGCCGCAGGTCGCCGCGCTGACCGGCCTGCCCGTGGGCCTCGTCCGCGGGGCCGGTGCGTTCCTCGTCGTCTGGTGCGGGTGGTTCTTCGTCGTGCTCCGGCACGAGCCGCCACGCCGCCGGCAGGTGGGGGTCGTCCTCGTCGTCAACACGGCGTGGGTCGGCGCGGGCGTCGCGCTGGCGTCGGGCGCGGCCGGCGGTCTGACCGCGGCCGGTGTGACAGTCGTGCTCCTCCAGGCCGTCGCGGTCGCCGGCCTCACCGTGGCGCAGGTCGTCGGGATCCGGGCGGCACGCACCCCGACGACGACGGTCCGCCTCCCGCGCAGGGAGACGGACCGTCGGTCGACGGCGCCCGAGGCGCCGGCCGAGGTCAGCTGACGAGCGACCGCAGCACGTACTGCAGGATGCCGCCGTTGCGGTAGTAGTCCGCCTCACCGGGGGTGTCGATGCGGACGACAGCGTCGAACTCGACGACGCCGCCGTCGGCCTTCGTGGCCGTCACGTGCACCGTGCGGGGCGTGCGGCCCTCGTTGAGCTCGGTCACGCCGGCGATGTCGAACGTCTCCGTGCCGTCCAGGCCGAGGGAGTCGGCGTTCTCGCCCTCGGGGAACTGCAGCGGCAGCACGCCCATCCCGATGAGGTTGGAGCGGTGGATGCGCTCGAACGACTCGGTGATGACCGCGCGGACGCCGAGCAGACGCGTGCCCTTGGCCGCCCAGTCGCGCGACGAGCCGGAGCCGTACTCCTTGCCGCCGAGGACGACGAGCGGGACACCGGCCTCCTGGTAGGCGACGGACGCGTCGTAGATCGTCGTGTCCTCGCCCGTGAGCAGGTTCTTGGTGAACCCGCCCTCGGTGCCGGGCACGAGCTGGTTGCGCAGGCGGATGTTCGCGAACGTGCCGCGGATCATGACCTCGTGGTTCCCGCGGCGCGAGCCGTAGGAGTTGAAGTCGCGACGCTCGACCCCGTGCTCGGCCAGGTAGACGCCCGCGGGGCTGTCCGCCTTGATCGAGCCCGCAGGGCTGATGTGGTCGGTCGTGACCGAGTCGCCGAGCTTCGCGAGGACCCGTGCACCGGTGATGTCGGTGACGGCCTCGGGCGTCGCGCCCATGCCCTCGAAGTACGGGGGCTTGCGGACGTAGGTCGACTCGGCGTCCCACTCGAACGTGTTGCCCTCGGGCGTCGGCAGCGAGCGCCACCGCTCGTCGCCGGTGAACACGTCGGCGTAGTCCTCGGTGAACATCTGGCGGTCGATCGACGCGTCGATCGTGGCCTGCACGTCCTCGGGCGACGGCCAGATGTCCTGCAGGAACACCGGCTCGCCGGCCTCGGTCGTGCCAAGCGGCTCGTTCTCGAAGTCGAAGTCCATCGTCCCGGCCAGCGCGTACGCGATGACCAGCGGCGGCGACGCGAGGTAGTTCATCTTCACGTCGGGGTTGATGCGCCCCTCGAAGTTGCGGTTGCCGGACAGCACCGAGACGACCGACAGGTCGTGCTCGTTGACCGTCGCCGAGACCTCGTCGGGCAGCGGGCCCGAGTTGCCGATGCACGTGGCGCAGCCGTAGCCGACCAGGTGGAAGCCGAGCTTCTCGAGCGCGGGCCACAGCCCGGCCTTCTCGTAGTAGTTCGTGACGACCTGCGAGCCCGGCGCCATCGACGTCTTGACCCACGGCTTCGCCGACAGGCCCTTCTCGACCGCGTTCCGCGCGAGCAGCGCCGCGGCGAGCATGACGGACGGGTTCGACGTGTTGGTGCACGACGTGATCGACGCGATGACGACGTGCCCGTGGTCGAGCTCGGTCGACGTGCCGTCGGCGAGCGTCACGGGGACGCGCTTGTGCGGGCGGCGCGCGACGTCGCCATGCGGCGCGGCCGCGGGCTCGTCGGACGTGTCGGTGTGCGCGCTGGCCGCGATCGGGTCGGACGCGGGGAACGTCTCCTCGACGGACTCGTCGAGACCCGTGAACGCGGCGGCCTCGTGCGGGTCGACGTAGTCGAGGATCGACGCCGCGAACGACTCCTTGGCCTCGGACAGCTCGATGCGGTCCTGGGGGCGCTTCGGGCCGGCGATCGACGGGACGACCGTCGACAGGTCGAGCTCGAGGTACTCGGAGTACTCGGGCTCGGTGTAGCCCTCGGCCGTCGGGTCGAGCCAGAGGCCCTGCTCCTTGGCGTACGCCTCGACGAGCGCGAGCTGCTCCTCGGAGCGGCCGGTGAGGCGCAGGTAGTCGATGGTGACGCCGTCGATCGGGAAGATCGCGACCGTCGAGCCGAACTCGGGGCTCATGTTGCCGATCGTGGCGCGGTTCGCGAGCGGCACCGCGGCGACGCCGTCGCCGTAGAACTCGACGAACTTGCCGACCACGCCGTGCTGGCGCAGCTTCTGCGTGATCGTGAGGACGACGTCGGTCGCCGTCACGCCCGACGGGATCTGCCCCGTGAGCTTGAAGCCCACGACGCGCGGGATGAGCATCGACACCGGCTGGCCGAGCATCGCGGCCTCGGCCTCGATGCCGCCGACGCCCCAGCCGAGCACGCCGAGGCCGTTGACCATCGTCGTGTGCGAGTCGGTGCCGACGCACGTGTCGGGGTACGCGCGCCCGTCGCGGACCATCACGCCGCGCGCGAGGTACTCGATGTTGACCTGGTGCACGATGCCGGTGCCCGGCGGGACGACCTTGAAGTCGTCGAACGCCGTCTGGCCCCAGCGCAGGAACTGGTAGCGCTCGCGGTTGCGCTGGTACTCGAGCTCGACATTGCGCTCGAACGCGTCGGGGCGGCCCGCGACGTCGATCTGCACGGAGTGGTCGATGACCATCTCGGCGGGCGCGAGCGGGTTGATGCGGGACGGGTCGCCGCCGAGCTCCGCGACGGCCTCGCGCATCGTGGCGAGGTCGACGACGCAGGGCACGCCGGTGAAGTCCTGCATGATCACGCGGGCGGGCGTGAACTGGATCTCCGTGTCGGGCTGGGCGTTCGGGTCCCAGCCGGCGAGCGCGCGCACGTGGTCGGCGGTGATGTTCGCGCCGTCCTCGGTGCGGAGCAGGTTCTCCGCGAGGACCTTGAGGCTGAACGGCAGGCGCTCCAGACCGGGGACCGCGGCGAGGCGGTAGACCTCGTACGAGGCGTCACCGACCTCGAGGGTTCCCTTCGATCCGAAGCTGTCGACGCTGCTCACGTGGTGCTCCTTCGCTGGGCGAGTCTGCCCGGGGATGGGGGTCACCCAGGCGGCAGGACGGTGCGACCTCCCAGCCTACGGCGGCTCGGGTCGCGAATTATCTCGACGTCAAGATACATGCTCGGAACGGCTCGGCGCACCTCCGTCCACGCTCCGGGCGCGTCGCCCGGGACCGGCACGCCGCGGCCCCCGTCGCCCGCCCGGCGACGAGCCGGACCACGACGGGGGCCGACGGGCCGCGCGCGGCCGGTCAGGTCGTCCCGGACGCCT
>NZ_JAAXOY010000323.1 GCF_012396155.1 Cellulomonas septica
CGCCCGGCCCACGCAGGCCCTGACGTCCGGGGCGCTGGCGTCAGCCGAGCAGCAGCTGCCAGCCGCCGACGCCGAGCAGCCCGCCGAGGATCGGCGCCGCGACGGGCACCCACGAGTAGCGCCAGTCCGAGCCGCCCTTGTGCCGCAGCGGCAGCAGCGCGTGCACGATGCGCGGCCCCAGGTCACGCGCGGGGTTGAGCGCGGGTCCGGTCGGTCCGCCCAGCCCGGCGACGAGGCCCCAGACGAGGAAGCCGATGACGACGTGCGCGAGCCCCGGCTCGGTCGTGGTGAGCGGCGACTTCACGATCCCGAGCGCGCACGAGAAGAGGATCACGGAGCCGAGCAGCTCGTTCGCGAACCCGTTGAGCCGGGACCGCGCGGCGTTGACCGTGGAGAACGTCGCGAGGATGTCGTCGGGGTCGGTCGTCGCGTCGTAGTACGGCTTGTGCGTGACGACGATGGCCAGCTGCCCGGCCATGGCGCCGAGCATCTGGGCGGCGATGTAGTACGGCACGTTCGACCACGGGAACAGCCCCCACGCGGCGAGGCCCAGCGTGAACGCCGGGTTGATGTGGTTGCCGCTGATCCCGCCGAACATGACGGCCGGGATCATCACGCCGAACCCGTACCCCATCGCGATGAGCGACCACCCGCCGCGGTAGCCCTTCGACCCCTTGAGGTGGACGTTCGCGACGGTCCCGTTGCCCAGGATGATGAGGATGGCGGTGCCGATGAACTCGCACGTCACGCGGATCCAGAGCGCGTAGGACGGGTCCATCGGGTGCGTCTCCTCTGCGGGCTCGCTCGTCGCACGCGCCGGGCTGCGGCGCGGTCGTCACGTCGTCGGGTCGGTCAGGGCGTCCGGGCGGTCGCGGGCTCGTCGGTCTGCTCGCGTCCGGCCACGGAGTGCCGGTAGGAGTACACCGCATAGATGACGATGCCGATGGCCAGCCACACCGCGAACCGCACCCAGGTCAGCGCGGTGAGGTTGAGCATGAGCCAGATGCAGGCGACGCCCGCGATGATCGGGAGCGCCGGCGACCACGGCACCTTGAAGCCGCGGGCCAGGTCGGGCCGACGCTTGCGGAGGATCGGGACGCCGAAGCTGACGAGGACGAACGCCGACAGCGTGCCGATGTTGATCATCTCCTCCAGGAGCTCGACGTCGGACAGCCCCGCGATGAGCGCGACCACGATGCCGGCGCCGATCTGCAGGCGGGCGGGTGTCCGGAACCGCGGGGACGTCCGGGACATGCCGCGGGGCAGCAGCCCGTCGCGGCTCATCGCGAACACGACGCGCGTCAGGCCGAGCAGCAGCACCATGAGGACCGACGTGAGCCCGACGAGGATGCCGACGCTGATGATCCGGCCCGCCCAGTCCGCGCCGACCAGCACGAACGCCGTCGTGAGGGACGGCGAGTCCGACGCGGCGAGGTCGGTGTACGACACCATGCCGGTGACCACGATCGTCACGAGGATGTAGAGCACGGTGACGACCGCGAGACCGCCGAGGATGCCGCGCGGGATCGTGCGCTGCGGCTCGTGCGCCTCCTCCGCGGTCGTCGCGACGACGTCGAAGCCGATGAACGCGAAGAACACGAGCGCGGCGCCGGACAGGATGCCCATCACGCCGTACATCGAGGGGTCCATGCCGAGCAGGAACGCCGTGAGCGGCTGCTCCAGGGAGGACGCGCCCTCGGCCGGCTGCGACGGCGGCACGAACGGCGTGTAGTTGGCGGCGTTGACGTAGAAGAAGCCCGCGACGATGACGAACACCGTGATGCCGACCTTGATGATCGTGAACACGCTGTTCACGCGCGCGCTGAGCTTCGTGCCGATCGCGAGCAGCGTCGTGAAGATCGCGACGATGACGACGGGCCCCCACTCGACGTCGACCGGTCCGAGCGCGAGCGTCGTCGGCACGTCGATGCCGAACAGCCCGAACGCGTCGGACAGGTAGACGCCCCAGAACTTCGCGATCACCGCCGCGGCGAGCAGCATCTCGAGGATCAGGTCCCAGCCGATGATCCACGCGACGAACTCGCCCATCGACGCGTACGAGAACGTGTACGCGGAGCCCGCGACGGGCAGTGTCGACGCGAACTCGGCGTAGCACATGATGGCGAGCGCGCAGACGATCGAGGCGATGACGAACGACAGGATGACCGCGGGGCCCGCGTAGTTCGCGGCCGCCGTCGCGCCGACCGAGAAGATGCCCGCGCCCACCGCGACGGCCACGCCCATGATCGCGAGGTCCCACGCGGTGAGGTTCCGCTTGAGGTGGCGGTCCGGGTCCTCCGCGGAGGCGAGCGAGTCCTCCACGGACTTGCGTCGGAAGATGCTCGTCGACGTCGCCATCTCAGCCCCTTCGCCGGCGTGCGCTGACGTGGGACAGCATGCCGGGGATGCGTGTGCTCGGCACCCCGGCACAGCGGGCCGGTGGACACCGACGCGCGCGTCCGGGGCTGTGGACGGCTCAGTGTGTCAGCGGGTCGGACGACCCTCCCGGGACCTGCGCACCATGCGGAGCACCGACGCGTCGACCACCGCCGCGAGCGCGGCACCCAGCCCGTACGCGAGCAGGTCGACCGGCACGAACGTCGTCCCCACGACGAACCGGCTCACCGGCACCGCCTGCACCAGCGCGGCCGGCCCACCCGTCAGCTGCGCGAGCTCGACCACCGCGCACACGGCCGTCGCGACCGCGCCCGCCCGCCACGGCGCGACGTGCGGGACCACGAGCAGCACGAGCACGTAGACGAGCGCTGCGTACAGCGCGTCGCCCGCAGGATCGGCGACCGGGCCGCTCGCCCGCGTCGCGACGAGGAGCCCGGCCGCGACCACGACCGTGGCGACCAGGAGCAGCGAACGGCGAGCTCGGGCGGGCACGCGCACACCCTAGGCAGGGCCGCGCGTGGCCCGGCCGCCGAGCACGTGGAGGCACCGTGCAGGTCGGACGGACGATCAGCGCAGGCGTGAGCCACCCCTCAACCGGGGGACGGTCGCCGCACCCGACGTCGAGCCGACTCGAGCGAGCCGTGCCGCCACTCGGACCGTCGGCGTGAGCCACCCTCAGACCGTGGACGGTCGCCGCACCCGGCCTCGAGCCGACTCGCGCGAGCCGTGCCGCCACTCGGACCGTCGGCGTGAGCCACACTCAGACCGTGACGGTCGCCGCACCCGGCCTCGAGCCGGCGCGAGCGAGCCGTGCCGCCGCTCGGACCGGGTGGGAGGGCGACGCGACGGTGCTCCGGGCGGCGCGAAGGTCACGCGGACGTGCAGGTGTCCGACGTCCCCTCGTAGACGGCGATCTTGCCCTCGATGGCGAGCAGGTGCGTCGCGACCTCGTCGAGCTGCGCGCGCACCCGGTCCCGGTGCGCCCGCAGGAGCGCGAGCCGCTCGTCCTCGTTGCCCTCGCCCGCGCGGACCAGGTCGGCGTACAGCCGGATCTCGCGGACCGGCATGCCCGTGGCCCGCAGCTTCGTGACCAGCCGGATCCACCCGAGGTCCTGCTCGGTGTACCGGCGATGGCCGGACGCGGCCCGGTCGACGCTGTCGAGCAGCAGCCCGTCGCGCTCGTAGTAGCGCAGCGTGTGCGCCGTGAGGCCGGTGGCCTCCGCTGCCTCGGCGATGCTCAGGCTCACACGCTCCGCGACGACGCTCATGGGTCCGATGGTGGCGCTTCGAGCGCACTCGAAGTCAAGACCCTCCGCCCGCTCAGCCGACCCGTCCACAGCCCGCTCACGAGGCGCCTCATCCCCCGCTCACGCCGACGACGGCCCGAGCCCGCCGACCGCGGCGGAGGCTTGCGCCATGACCACGCGCGTCCACCGGCATCGCCGCAGCCCTCCGGCAGGCAGGAACCGTCCGGCCTCGGGTCCGCGCCCCCGCACCTGCGCCGGAGCGGCGCCCGCGAGCGGGCTCGTCGCGTCGCGGATCAGGGCAGCGCGTCGGCACCTGCACGCGCGTCGCACGTCGGTCG
>NZ_JAAXOY010000324.1 GCF_012396155.1 Cellulomonas septica
CGCAGCGCCTCGGCGATCTCGTCGGCCGCCGGGCCGCCGTGGCTGATCCCGTCGGTGTGCTTGAGCACGGGCGCGACACCGGCCTCGTCGGCCACGGCGGACCACAGCGGCAGCGCCTCCTGCGCGAGGTCGAGGTAGTCGGCCTGCGCGTAGGTCGTGCGGTAGATCCGGCCGCTGCCGTGCGAGGCGCCGTGCGCGTGCCCGGGGCCGAACCGCTCGAGCAGCACGACGTCGCGTCCGCGCCGGGCGAGCTGCCAGGCCGCGGCCGCGCCCATGACACCGCCGCCGACGACCACGTGGTCCACGGCTGCACTCATCGATCTCTCCTTCGGTCGCACGGGGGCTGCGACGGGCGGGGCACGGGGCCGGTCGGGCGTCGCACCCGACCGGCCCCGCGACCGGTCACCGTCCCCCAGGGACCGGTCTCGTCGAGGAGGTCCTGACGCGGACGCTCACTCGGTCTTGGGCAGCCCGGGCGGGTTCTCCTCGGACGTCGAGATCGCCTCGTCCTGCAGGCCCCACCGCTCGAGGACCTGGGCGTAGGACCCGTCCTCGATCGCGTGGTTGAGCGCCGCGGTGAACGCGGCCGACAGGCCGTTGCCCTTGAGGGTCGCGGCGGCGATCTGCGCGGTGTTCGGCCAGCCGCCGTTGAGCGTGCCGACGACCTTGAACTCGTCGGGCGAGACGCGGACCTTGTACGCGGCGGTCGCGTTGGGGCCGAACGAGACGTCGATGCGCCCGGACTGCAGCGCGAGGATCGTGTCGCCGTCGTTCTCGAAGTACTCGACCTTGATGGGCTCGAGACCCGCGGCCTTGTTCTCCTCGTCCCACGCCAGCAGGATCTTCTCCTGGTTGGTCCCGGAGCCGACGGCGACCGTGAGGCCCTCGATGTCGGCGGGCTCGGTGATCGACTCGAGGTCGGAGTCCGCGCGGGTCAGCCAGCCGAGCTGGTCGTTGCGGTACGACGCGAAGTCGTAGAGCTCCTTGCGCTCCTCGGTGACCGTGATGTTCGAGATCGACGCGTCGACGTCGCCCGACTGGAGCGCGAGCGGCCAGTCGGCCCACGCCTTGACCTCCCACTCGACCTTCTTGCCGAGCGCGTCGCCGATGAGCTGCGCGATGTCGGTCTCGTTGCCGATGGGCGTCTTCTCGTCGTCGGCGAGGAACGCGAGGGGCGCGACGTAGGCCGAGACGGAGACCTTGAGCGTGTCGACGTCCTTGTAGGCGTCGGGCAGGAGCGCGATCGCCTCCTCCGACTCGGTGGTGTGGATGCGGTCCTGGTCGGCGGTCGTGTTGACCTCGAGCCCGGCCTTGTCCGCGGCCTCCTGCAGGTCGCTGCCCCCGGCGGTGTCCTCCGCGTCGGCGCTCGACGAGCAGGCGGCGAGCGTGACGAGCAGCGGGAGGGCGACGGCCGCGGCGAGGAGCCGGGTGCGTCCGGGGGCTCGGCGTGCGCCGATCGTGCGGGTCATGGGTGGTGCCTCTCGTGTGGTCCCTCGGGGCGGGGACGGTGCGTGCTTCTCGGGGTGGAGCGGGGTCGTGCCGGGGTCGACGCGGTCACAGGACCTTGTCGAGGAACGCCCGGGTCCGGGCGTGGGCGGGGGCGTCGAGCACCTGGGCGGGCGGGCCCTGCTCGACGATGCGGCCGCCGTCCATGAAGACGACGGTGTCGGCGATCTGCCGGGCGAAGGCGATCTCGTGCGTGACGAGCACGATGGTCGTGCCGCCGTGCGCGAGGTCCTGGATCACGTCGAGGACCTCGCCGACGAGCTCGGGGTCGAGCGCGGACGTCGGCTCGTCGAACAGCAGCACCTTGGGCCGGGTCGCGAGCGCGCGGGCGATCGCGACGCGCTGCTGCTGGCCGCCGGAGAGCTGCCGCGGCCGCGCGTCGGCCTTGTCGGCGAGCCCGACGCGCTCGAGCAGCGCTCGCGCCTCCGCCTCGACCTCGGCACGCGGCCGGCCCTGGGCCGAGACCGGCGCCTCCGTGACGTTCTCCAGCGCCGTGAGGTGCGGGAACAGGTTGAACGACTGGAAGACGAACCCGATCTGCGTGCGCTGCCGCAGGATGTCCTTCTCCTTGAGCTCGCGCAGCGAGTCCCCGCGCCGGGCGTACCCGATGAGGTCGCCGTCGAGCGCGACGAACCCGCGGTCGACCTTCTCGAGGTGGTTGATGACCCGCAGCAGCGTCGACTTGCCCGAGCCGGACGGGCCGATGACCACGGTCACCTCGCCGGGCCGGACCACGAGGTCGACACCCTGGAGCCCCTCGAGCGTGCCGTAGGACTTGTGCACGCCGTGCACCTCGAGCAGCCCGCCCGTGGTGCGCCCGGTCCCGGCCGCTGCGGTCGTCGTCGCGGTCATGCCGCACCTCCCCGGGTGACGATCCGGGCCCACGACGTCCGCACGGCACGCCGCGCCTTCTGCAGGGGCGTCGGCGGCAGGGTGCGGAGCGCCCCGCGGGCGTAGTACCGCTCCAGGTAGAACTGGGCGATGGTGAGGGCGGTCGTGAGGACGAGGTACCAGATGCCCGCGACGAGCAGCAGCGGGACCACCTGCAGGTTGCGGCCGTAGATGACGCCGACCGTGTAGAACAGCTCGCCGTACGCGAGGACGTAGACGACCGACGTGCCCTTGACCAGGCCGATGATCTCGTTGACCGACGTCGGCACGATCGTGCGCATGGCCTGCGGCAGGACGATCCGCCACTGCTGCCGGGCGCGCGGGATGCCGAGCGCCGCCGCGGCCTCGTGCTGACCCTGGTCGACGCCGAGGATGCCGGCGCGCACGATCTCGGAGGAGTACGCGGCCTGCGAGAGCCCGAGGCCGAGGATCGCGGCGCCGAACTTGTCGACGACGTCGAGCGTCCCGAACTCGGTGAACGACGGCCCGAACGGGATGCCGAGCGACAGTGTCGGGTAGAGGTACGCGAGGTTGTACCAGAGCAGCAGCTGGAGGATCAGCGGCACGGACCGGAACACCCAGACGTACGCCCACGCGACCGACTGCAGCAGCGGCGAGCGGGACAGGCGCATGAGCGCGAGGACGGTCCCGAGGCCGAACCCGACGACGGCCGCGACGGCGGTCAGGCGGACCGTCCCCCACAGCCCTTCGAGCACGGACGGCCAGGTCAGGTACTGCCCGACGACGTCCCAGCCCCACTTGTCGTTCGACACCAGCGAGCTGACGACCATCGCGAGCAGGACGGCGACGGCGGCGGTCGCGACCCACCGGCCGGGGTGGCGCGCGGGCCGGACGCGCAGGCGCTCGAGCTCGTCGCGCGCGGTCGTCCCGGCGGGCACGCGCGCGCCGTCCGGCACGGGGACCGGGACCGGGACGGCGTCGGCGACGCGTCGCTGCACGTCGTCGTGACGCAGGTCGATGGTGCTCACGAGGTCCTCCTGGGTGCGCGCTCCCCCGCCTCGACGGCGAAGGGCAGGTGGTTGCCGAGCACGGGCGAGGGGCACGTGCCGAAGTCCGTGAACGCGTACGGCAGGTTGAGGGCGCGGTTCAGGTCGAGCCGGATCGTCGGCGCGCCGGCGGCGGGGCGGACCGCGTGCAGCACCCGCCAGCCCGCGACGTCGTCGGCCTCGTCCGAGAAGATCAGCGCGACGCCGTCCTTGCCGGGCGCACCCACGAGCCGCAGCGTCCGGGTCGCACCGCCCCGCTCCACGTCGACCTCGCCGACGAGCGTCGCGTCGTGCACGAGCCCGGGCTGCGCGGCGCCGACGACGACCCGCTGCGGCGCGTCGTACCAGCACACGGGCGCGTCGAGCACCCAGGACGCGTCGTAGGGATACGTCGGCACGCCCGTGAACCGGGCCCGGGTCGCCGCCTGCGGGTCGCGCAGCCGCAGCGCGTAGCGGCCGGTGCGCTTGATCAGCTCGACGGCCACCTCGACCTCGTCGGACGCCGCGAGCGGGTCGCGGCCGGCGGGCAGGTACCGCGCGACGACCGTCGAGCCGTCCTCGACGACCTCCCACGACCGCTCGCCGCGCAGCGCCGTGCCCGCGTCGGTCGGGTCGAGC
>NZ_JAAXOY010000325.1 GCF_012396155.1 Cellulomonas septica
ACCGCGGCGACCACCGACGGTGCTGCCGTGCGCACCAGCAGGACCGCCCCGCCCGCCGACCGCACGGCGTCCGCGAGCGCCCGCACCCGCGCGTCGACAGGGTCGGGCAGCCCGTCGTCCGACGGCACCACGACCAGCAGCGCCGTCGCCGACCCGCTCAGGTCGCCGTCGTACGGCCACGGGTAGGGCGTCGTGCCGCTCACGTGGTGCATCGCTCCCCCAGGGTGTCCGGCCGGGTCGGTGGACGGCGGACGGTCAGGAGACGGTGCCCGTGACGCCCTGGACGAAGTAGTCCATCTGCTCGACGGTCTCCACGGGCGGCGTCTCGCCCTCGGGCACCTCGACGGTGCCGTCCTGCGCGACGACCGGGCCGGTGAACGGGCTGCCGCCGGCCTCGAGCTCCGCGGCGGCGGCCTCGATGAGCGCCCGGGTCTCGGCGGTCACGCTGGGGCCGAACACCGACTGCACGAACGGGTTGGCGCCGCTCGCCATGTTCGCGCGGTAGTTGCCGTTGAACTCGCTGCCGACGAAGTCCCCGTCGATCGCCGTCTGCGCGATCTCCGTGTACAGCGGCCCCCAGTCCCACTCGGACCCGGTGAGCCAGCCCTCGGGTGCGAGGCTCGACGCGTCCGCGTGGTACCCGACGGTGAACGCCCCGGCGTCCTCGGTGGCCTCGATGATCGTCTTCGTGCAGTCCTGGTGCTGCGTCATGACGTCGACGCCCGACGCGAGCAGCGACGCGACACGGTCGGCTTGCGTGGCGGGGTCGCACCAGCTCGTGGTCGACACCGCGGTCACCTGGACGTCGGGCCGCACCGACTGCGCGCCGAGCGTGAAGGCGTTGATGTTGGCCAGCGTCTGCGGGATCGGGATCGCGTAGACGTACCCGAGCTTGCCGGTGGTCGTCGCGGCGCCGGCGGCGATGCCCGCCAGGTACACCGGCTCGTACACGCTGCCGAAGTAGGTGCCCATGTTCGCGGGGGCGGGGTCGAGCAGGCCGCCCTGGTGGACGACGACCACGTCAGGGTGCGCGGCCGCGACCTGCTTGGCCGCGTCGAGGTGGCCGTAGCTCGTCGCGAAGATGATCGTCGCGCCCTGCGCGACCATGCTCTCCATCGTCGTCGCCGCGGTGTCGTCCTCGGGGATGTTGTAGGCGTCGAGCACCTCGACGTCGGGGAACGCCTCGCGCAGCGCCTCGACGCCCTGGAACACGGCCTGGTTGTAGCCGAAGTCGTCCTGCGGGCCGACGGCGATGACGCCGATCTTCGTCGCGCCCTCGCCGGGTGAGGCGTCGGTCGCGGCGGCGGTCGCGCCGCCGGACGTCGTGGACGCGGCGGGCGAGCACGCGGCGAGGACCGCGAGGGCGCCCGCGAGGAGCGCGGCACGGACGGTGCGAGAGGTGCGCATGAGGGGTCCTTCCTCGTCCGGCGGGGGCCGGTGTCGCGGTGGGGCGGTGGGGGTGGGCGGTGCGGTGGCGATCAGGCCGCGCGGCTGTGGTCGAAGACCTTGAGCAGCTCGTCGGGCGCGGCCTGGAGCGTGCGCCGGCCGAGCACCGCGAGGACGACGAGCGTCAGGACGAACGGCACGAGGTTGAGCGCGAACTGGTTGACCGCGACGCCCGCGGTCTGCAGCACCGACGCGAGCGACAGCGCGGCGCCGAACAGGTAGGCGCCCGCGAGGATCCGCAGCGGGCTCCACATCGCGAAGATGACGAGCGCGACGGCGATGAACCCGCGGCCGGCGACCATGTTCTCGAACCAGCTGTTCGTGTAGGCGATGGACAGGTGGGCGCCCGCGACGCCCGCGAGCGCGCCGCCCGCGACCGTCGCGCCGTACCGCACGGCGGTCACGCTGTACCCGTGCACCTCGAGCGCCTCGGTCCGCTCCCCCGCGGACCGCACGAGCAGCCCGACGCGCGTGCGGAACAGCACCCACCACACGAGCGGTGCGGCGACGTACGCGACGTAGACGAGCGGGTCGTGGTCGAACAGCACGGGCCCGACGCCGGGGATCTCGGACAGCACGGGCACGGGGACCGTGTCGAAGGCGTTGATCTGCCGGCTCACGTACTCGCGCCCGAACAGCGCCGTGACGCCGAGCGCGAGGAAGTACAGCGTCAGCCCGCTCGCGAACTGGTTGGCACGACGGCTCACGACGAGCACCGCGTGCAGCAGGCTCAGCAGCGCGCCCGCGGCCGCGCCGCCCAGCACGCCGACCCACGGGCTGCCCGTCCCGGCCGTGACGGCGTACCCGCCGAGCGCGCCCAGCAGCATCGCCCCCTCGGTGCCGAGGTTGACGACGCCCGCCCGCTCGGACACGGTCTCGCCGAGCCCGGCGTACAGGAGCGAGGTCCCGCCGCGGACCGCGCCCGCGAGGATGTCGACGATCACGCGCGCCCCTTCCGTGCGCCCGTCCAGCCGAGCACGGCGACGAGCACGAGACCCATGAGGATGTTGACGCTCGCGGCCGGGAGGCCGGAGCCGATCTGGAGGCTGTTGCCCGCGACGGCGATCGCCGCGAGCACGAACGACGTGAGCAGGAGTGGGAGCGGCTTGTGCCGCGCGAGCCAGGACGCGAGGAACGCCACGTAGCCGATCGTCAGGCCGAACGTCGGGCGCAGCTTGTACTCCATGCCCGCGAGCTGCAGGAACCCGGCCAGCCCGGCGAGAGCGCCGCCGACGAGCAGCGCCGTCAGGAGCAGCCGCACGACCGGCAGCCCCGCCCGGCGCGCCGCCTCCGCGTTGCCGCCGACGACGGACAGCCGGAAGCCCCACGACGTCCGGCTCAGGCCGAACCACACGGCCCCGGCCGCGACGACCGCGAGCAGCACCCCGACGTGGACGGCCGTCCCCGTGAACACCGGGAGCTTGACGGAGTCGACGAGCTCGACGCTCGTCGACTGCCCGAGCGCCGCCGGGTCCTTCCACGGCCCGAGGATGAGGAACAGCATCGAGTAGAGCGCGACGTAGTTGAGCAGCAGCGTCGTCACGGCTTCGTTGACCTTGACGACGAGCCGCAGCGCGGCGGCGATCCCCGCCCACGCGGCCCCCGCGAGCGCCGCCGCGACGACCATCCCGCCGATCACGCCGCCGACCGACGCGAACGGTGTCAGCCAGGACGCGGCCCCTGCCGCCGCGATCCCGCCGACGATCAGCTGCCCCTCGCCGCCGACGTTCACGAGCCCCGCCCGTGCCGGGACGACGACCGCCAGACCCGCGAGCGCGATCGGCGCGGCGCGCAGCACGATCTGCTGGAACTGACCCGGCTGCGTGAGCGTCGACGACCAGATGTCCGCGTACACCGCGAGCGGGTCCGCGCCGTTCGCCAGCACGAACGCCCCGAACACGACCAGCCCGGCGAGGAGCGCGCCGGCCCAGCGGAGCGCGGTCGGGACCCAGGCCGGCACTCCCGTCCGCCGCGCGGAGCGGCCGTCGACGGTGGGTGTCGTGGGCCCGGTGAGGGCGGGTGTCGCCGTGGTCACCGCGGGCGGCTCCGCCGGGCCCGCGTCACGCGTGACGTCGTGGCTCATGCGGCACCTCCGAGCATCAGACGGCCGATCGACATGCGGTCCGCGCCGGCCGCGTCGACGACACCCACGACGTGCCCGTCGTGCATGACGGCGATCCGGTCCGCGAGCGCGAGCAGCTCGTCGAGGTCCTCCGACACGACGAGCACCGCCGCGCCGCGGGCCCGGTGCTCCAGCAGCAGCTCCTGGGTCCGCCGGGTGTTCGCGACGTCGAGCCCGCGGCTGGGGTACGCCGCGACGACGACCGACGCGTCCTGGCCGAGCTCGCGCGTGAGCAGGACGCGCTGGATGTTGCCGCCCGACAGCGCGGCGAGCTGCCGTCCGCGCGGCGCGATGCGCAGGCCGACCCGCTCGTCGAGCGTCGTGGTGCGCGCGTCGACCGCCGCCCAGTCGACGCCCAGCCCGCGACGCGGCACGGGACGACCGTCGAGCGCCATGTGCTCCAGCACGGTCAGCCCCGGCACCACGGAGTCGGC
>NZ_JAAXOY010000326.1 GCF_012396155.1 Cellulomonas septica
CCGCGCGGCGGGCCTCGAGGTGGGCCCGCGCGGCGGCGTGGTCGTCGACGACACGTGCGTCTCGTCCGACCCCGACGTGTCGGCGGTCGGCGAGGTCGCGTGCATCCAGGGCGCGTGCATCGGCCTGGTCGCCCCGGGCTACGCGATGGCCGAGGTCACCGCGGACCGCCTGCTCGGCGGCGCGGCCGAGTTCCCGGGCGCGGACACCGCGACCAAGCTCAAGCTCTCGGGCGTCGACGTCGCGAGCTTCGGCGACGCGTTCGGCCGCACCGAGGGCGCGCTCGAGCTCGTCTGGGCCGACCCGGTCGCGGGCGTCTACAAGAAGCTCGTCATGTCCGACGACGCACGCACGCTGCTCGGCGGCGTCCTCGTCGGCGACGCGTCCGCGTACGCGAGCCTGCGCCCGATGCTCGGCCGCGAGCTCCCCGGCGACCCGGCGGCGTTCCTGCTGCCCGAGGGCGGCGGGGGCGGCCTCCCCGACCTGGAGCTGCCCGACGACGCGGGCGTGTGCTCGTGCAACAACGTGTCCGCGGGCACGATCCGCGGCGCGGTCACCGAGCACGGCTGCACCGACGTCGGCGCGGTCAAGGCGTGCACCAAGGCCGGCACGTCGTGCGGCTCGTGCCTCCCGCTCGTCAAGAAGCTCGTCACGACCGAGCTGTCGAAGCAGGGCATCACCGTGAGCAACGCGCTGTGCGAGCACTTCGCGCTGTCCCGCGCGCAGCTCTACGACGCCGTCCGCGTCTCCGGGGTGCGGTCGTTCACCGAGGTCGTCGAGCGGTTCGGGACGCGTGCGGAGGGCCGCGGCTGCGACATCTGCAAGCCGGCCGTCGCGTCGATCCTCGCGACGACGGCGCCCGCGCACGTCCTCGAGGGCGAGCGCGCCGCGCTGCAGGACACCAACGACCACGTGATGGCGAACCTGCAGAAGGACGGCTCGTACTCGGTCGTCCCGCGCATCCCCGGCGGCGAGGTCACGCCCGAGGGGCTCATCGCGATCGGCGAGGTCGCGAAGGACTTCGGGCTCTACACGAAGATCACCGGCGGGCAGCGCATCGACCTGTTCGGCGCGCGCATCGACCAGCTGCCCGTCATCTGGCAGCGCCTCGTCGACGCCGGGTTCGAGTCGGGCCACGCGTACGGCAAGTCGCTGCGCACCGTGAAGTCGTGCGTCGGGTCGACCTGGTGCCGGTTCGGGGTGCAGGACTCCGTGGCGCTCGCGGTGCTGCTCGAGCTGCGCTACCGCGGCCTGCGCTCGCCGCACAAGCTCAAGATGGGCGTCTCCGGGTGCGCCCGGGAGTGCGCGGAGGCCCGCGGCAAGGACGTCGGCGTCATCGCGACCGACAAGGGCTGGAACGTCTACGTCGGCGGCAACGGCGGCTTCACCCCGAAGCACGCGGTGCTGCTCGCCGAGGACCTGTCGACCGAGGACCTCATCCGCACGATCGACCGCTTCCTCCTCTACTACATCCGCACCGCCGACCGCCTGCAGCGGACCGCGCCGTGGCTCGAGGACCTCGAGGGCGGCGTCGACGCGCTGCGCGGCGTCGTCATCGACGACACCCTCGGCATCGCGGCGGACCTCGACGCGCAGATGGCGCAGCACGTCGACACCTACGAGGACGAGTGGCGCGCGACCCTCGAGGACCCCGAGAAGCTGCGCCGGTTCGCGTCGTTCGTCAACGCGCCCGCCACGCCCGACCCGTCGCTCGCGTACGTGCCCGAGCGCGGTCAGGCCCGCCCCGCCACCGCGGACGAGCGTGACGCCGCGCTCCGCGGCGAACCCGTCCTCGTCGCCGGCACGACCCTGGAGGTGCGCGCATGACCGTCTCGGAGACCCCCACGCTGCCCGAGCTCGACCAGACCGGCTGGCAGCCCGTCTGCGCGCTCCGGCACCTCGCGCCCGAGCGCGGCGCCGCGGCACTGCTCGGCGGGCACCAGGTCGCGCTGTTCCGGCTCGTCGACGACCGTGTGCTCGCGGTCGGCCAGCACGACCCGTTCTCGGACGCGTTCGTGATCTCGCGCGGCATCGTCGGGTCGCGCTGGGTCGACGACGTCGAGGTGCCCACGGTCGCGTCGCCCATGTACAAGCAGGTCTTCGACCTCACGACCGGCCGCTGCCTCGACAGCGTCGGCAAGGTCCCCGTGCGCGACCTGCCCGCCGACCTGCGGTCCTTCCCCGTGCGCGTCGTCGAGGGCGTGGTCGAGGTCGAGATCCCGGTGGCCCCGTGACGACGATGCTGGGCGTCGACCTGGCCGGCCGGCGCGTCGTCGTCGTCGTCGGCGGGGGACCGGTCGCCGCCCGCCGGGTCCAGGGTCTGCTCGCGGACGCCGCGTCGGTCGTCGTCGTCGCGACGCTCGTGAGCGGCGCCACGTGGTGGGTCAACGACCAGGTCGCGCGCCTGTCCCCGCCCGCGGGCCACGAGGAGGCCGCGGTCCCCCTCGGCACTCCCCCGCTCGCGTTCGCGCTCGACGCCGGGCCGCACACGTTCACCGCGATGCAGCCCGACGGCTCGGGTCCCGTCGCGTACAGCCCGTGCCGCCCGGTCCACTACGTCGTGCGTCCCGACAACGCGCCGCCCGGCGGCGACGTGCTGATCCGCACGGCGGTCCAGCGTGTGGCGGAGGCGACCGGGCTGCAGTTCGTCGACGACGGCGCGACCACCGAGGGTCCGACGTCCGACCGCCCCGCCTACCAGCCCGACCGGTACGGCCGCCGCTGGGCGCCCGTCCTCTTCACGTGGTCCACCTCGGTCGAGACGCCGGGCCTGCTGGGCGACGTCGCGGGGACCGGCGGGTCGGCCTCCGTGACCGTCGACGGGCTGTCCGTCTACGTCACGGGCGAGGTCACGCTCGACACCGAGGAGCTCGCGCCGCTCGTCGCGACCCCCGACGGGACGGCCGTCGCGATCGGCGTCGTCACGCACGAGCTCGCGCACGTCGTCGGGCTCGGGCACGTCGACGACCCGACGCAGCTCATGTACCCGAGCACGAACCTCACCGTGACCTCGTTCGCCTCGGGCGACCGTGCGGGGCTCGCAGCGCTCGGACGTGGGGCCTGCGCGCCGGACGTGTGACGCTCCCCGGAGAATCCCAGGAACGACAGGTACTCTCCCGCGGAGCACACGCCCCGAGGAGCCCGTCATCCGCCCCATCGTCTTCGTCCACGGCACGCGCACGTCGTCCGCGATCTGGCAGCACCAGCTCGACGCGCTGACACGGTCGGGCCACCCGACGCTCGCCCTGGACCTGCCCGGTCACGGCGCGCGTGCGCACGAGCGGTTCACGCTCGAGGGCGCGATCCGCGCGATCGACGACGCCGTCGCGTCCTTCGCGGTCGCGCCCCTGCTCGTCGGCCTCTCGCTCGGCGGGTACGCGAGCCTCGCCTACGCGCGCCGGAACGAGCACAAGCTCGCGGGCGTGGTCCTCGCGGGCTGCTCGACGGAGATCAAGGGCAAGCCGCTGCTCGCGTACCGGTCGGCGTCGGGCGCGGTGACGCGGGCGCTGCGGATCGGCGGCGGGACGTGGCACGTCGTGCAGGACATGCTCTCCGCGATGTCGGGGTACTCCCCGCTCGCCGACCTGCGCCGCGTGCGGCTGCCCGTCTGGGTCGTCAACGGTGCGCGCGACCCGCTGCGGCTCGACGAGCGCCGCTACCTCACCGCCCGGCCCGGCACGCGCCTGAGGGTCGTCCCGCGCGCGGGCCACGACGTGAACTCCCACGCGCCCGTCGCGTTCAACCGTCTGCTGCTCGACGCACTGCACGAGCTGCGCGTCCTCGACCGCCCCGCCCTGGCTCCCGCGGTCGTGCTCTGACACCCGCTGTCGTGCTCTGACCCTGCGCAGGTGCCGGTGTCGGTGACCGGCGGCAAGAAGCCGAAGTACGACGACCCGCTCTACCTCCCGGACAACTCGGGGGAGTTCGCGACGCACCCCGGGTGCCACTACTTCGGGTCGACGCGCATCGTCTTCGAGAAGGGCGCGACCGCGAC
>NZ_JAAXOY010000327.1 GCF_012396155.1 Cellulomonas septica
CTGGCTGTCCCCGCTGCCGCTCGACGACGACCCCGAGCCCGTCGCCCCCTGGGCCTCGGCGCGCGCGGCCGCCGTCGCCGCGGAGACCCAGGCGGACGTCGAGCGACCGACCCGCTCGCGCACCGCGACGGTCCGTCCGACCGACCGCCACCAGGCCCGGATGCCGCTCCTCGCGGTCCGCCTCGGGGTCCTCGGTGCGCTCGCCGGCGTCACCGTCGTCATCCCGACCGTCAGTCAGGGCGCGCTCGAGGGCGTCGGCGTGCCGGGTTCCGACTCACGCGCCGCCGAGGCGTCCCTGCCCGACACCGTCTCGGCGCTCACCGCGTCGTCGCTGTCGATCCTCCCGCCGTCGTCCCTCGTCTCGGCCGACGGCGCGCTCGCCGCCCGGGAGGCCGCGGGCACGAGCCGCACCGAGATCCGCTCCGCGCTCCCCGGCTGCGACGGCACCGACCGGCCCGCGGGGGAGAACGGCCTGCTTCGGACGGCCGACCTGTGCACCTTGTGGGACGGGCACACGCAGCTCCGCGCGGACGCGGCCGTGTCGCTCGCGGAGTTCAACCAGGCGTTCGTCGCGCGGTTCGGCGGCGACCTGTGCCTCAGCTCCGGCTACCGCTCGCTCGCGCAGCAGCGCGTCGTGAAGGCGCAGAAGGGCGGCCTCGCCGCCGCCCCCGGCAAGAGCAACCACGGCTGGGGGCTCGCCGTCGACCTCTGCCAGACGCAGACGTCGGGCGCCAAGTGGGCGTGGATCCTCGACAACGGGCCCGCGTTCGGCTGGGAGAACCCGGCGTGGGCGAAGCGCGGCGGCAGCGGGCCGTTCGAGCCGTGGCACTGGGAGTACGCCAAGGGCGTCCAGGAGGACGGCGAGTACTACGGCCGCTGACCGGCCGACCACCCTGCCTGCCTCACCCCGCCGCCCCCGCTAGACCAGACCCCGCATCCCCCGGCCCTCGCATCCGCCGGCCCTCGCGCGCCCCGTCGGCGCCGCGTCTCTCGCGACCACGGGGGCCTCGCCCTGGAGACCACGAGGGCGCCCGAGCGGCCAGCCCGGACGCCCTCGACGGCGGCTGCGGTCAGAGCAGGCGCAGACCCCACGCGACGCGGTGGCTCGCACCCGGCTCGAGCCGGACCAGGTCCGTGCCCGTGCGGAACGCGTCGGCGACGCACGTCATCGGCTCGGCGGCGACGCCGCGGCGGTCGAGGCGCGGGATCCCGTCGCCCGTGCACACCTGCCACGCGACGAAGCTGTCGTCGGCCCACATCGCGACCGTCCGGCCGTCGGGGCGTCCCAGGTGGATCCAGGACAGGCCCGCGTCGTCGCGCGTCAGGCCGACCCACGCGTCGTCGAGCTCCACGCCGCGCAGCGGGACCGCGGTGCGCAGGTCGAACGTGCCGCTCACCGGCTCGGTGCCGGTGGGGAGCAGCCGGTCGTCCACGGTGACGTGCACGTCGGCGTCGACCTGCAGGGTGCACGCGTCGACGGTCGCGTCGCCGGGGGAGAGCCACGGGTGGAAGCCGATGCCGTAGGGGGCGGCGGTGGCGTCGACGTTGGTCGCGGTCACCTCGATGCGCAGGCCGTCGTCGTCGAGCGTGTACGCGACCGCGAGGTGCACCGACCACGGGTAGCCGGGTGTCGGGACGATCGTGTGCTCGAGGACGAGCCGGTCGGCGGTGTGCTCGCTCGCGGCGAACGCGACGTACGCGACGAGGCCGTGCAGGGCGGTCCGGCGTGCGTGCTCCGTGACGGGCACCTCGTAGTCGGTGCCGTCGAACGCGTACTCGCCGTCCGTGAGCCGGTTGGGCCACGGTGCGAGGACCGCGCCGGAGAACGCGGGGGCCGACTCGGTCTCGGCGAACGGCAGGACGACGTCGACGCCGCCGACGGTGTACTCGCGCAGGCTCGCGCCGACGGCGGCGACCACCACGCGGGCGTCGCCGCGGGTGAGGGTGTGCTGGGTGCCCGTGGGCAGCGCGCGCGCGGGGCGGTGGGGGGCGGTGCTCGTGTTCACGCTCACACGGTAGTGGTCGGCGGGCCGGGTGCTGCGCGTCCTGGCCGCGAGCGCCTCGCGTCGGGGCGGGGTCGTGTACTGTCACGGCATACCGAACGGTCGGTTTCGCGCGAGCGCCGCGTGTCGACCCCCCGCGTGGCGGTCGTACGGGCGGCCGGCGGGCCGCGGCGAGAGGACGTGATGAACAGGTTCGAGGGCAGGGTCGCCCTGGTGACCGGCGCGAGCCGGGGGATCGGGCTCGCGACCGCGCAGCGGCTCGCGGACGAGGGGGCGCGCGTCGTCCTGACCGGCAGGCGCGCCGAGACGCTCGACGAGGCGGTCGCAGCGATCGGGCCCGCGCGTGCCGTCGGCGTCGCCGGCAAGGTCGACGACCCCGAGCACCGGGCCGCCGCGGTCGCGACGGCCGTCGACCGGTTCGGCCGGCTCGACCACCTCGTCAACAACGCCGGCATCAACCCGGTCTACGGTCCGCTGCTCGACATCGAGCGGGCTGCCGTCGACAAGATCCTCGCGGTCAACGTCGTCGCCGCCCTGGAGTGGACGCGGGACGCCGTCGCGGCCGGGCTCGGCGCGCACGAGGGCGCGTCGGTCGTGTGCACCGGGTCGGCGGCCGGGCTCACGTCGAGCCCTGGCATCGCGCTGTACGGCGTCTCCAAGGCCGCGCTGCTCAACCTCACCGCGCAGCTCGCGGTCGAGCTCGCGCCGCGCGTGCGCGTCAACGCCGTGGCGCCCGCGGTGGTCCGCACGCAGCTGGCCCGCCGCCTCTACGAGGACGACGAGACGGCCGTCGGAGCGCGGTACCCGCTCGGGCGGATCGGGGAGCCCGAGGACGTCGCCGGGCCGGTCGCGTTCCTGCTGTCCGGTGACGCCGCCTGGGTGACGGGGCAGACGCTCGTGCTCGACGGTGGCGTCAGCGTGCGCCCGTGGGGGGAAGGATGACCGCATGAAGCAGACCAGCGTGGCCGACGACGTCCTGCGGGCCGCACTCGGGCTGTTCGCGGCCCAGGGGTACGCGAACACCTCCGTGCAGCAGGTCGTCGACGCGGCGGGCGTCACCAAGGGCGCCATGTACCACTACTTCCAGTCGAAGGACGACCTGCTCTTCGCCGTCTACGACCGCATGCTCACGCTCCAGACGGACCACCTCGAGGCGATCGCGGCGCGCGACGAGCCCGCCGACGTCCTGCTGCGGGAGGCGTGCGTCGACGTCATCGAGACGTCGATCGACTTCCTGCTCGAGGGCACGGTCTTCTTCCGCAGCGTGCACATGCTGTCGCAGCCGCGTCAGCAGGAGGTCACCCGGCGGCGCCGCGCGTACCACGACACGTTCGCGGCGCTGCTGGAGAAGGGCCAGGCCGACGGGTACTACCGGACGGACGTCCCGCGCGGCGTGATCGTCGCGCACTTCTTCGCCGACGTGCACTACCTGCCGACGTGGTTCTCGTCCGACGGGCCGGAGACCAAGGAGCAGGTCGCCGCGCAGCTCACCGACCTGTTCCTCGCGGGCATCGCCGCCCGTCCGGAGGGCTGAGCCGTGCGGGCGTGGCACGTGGAGCGGTACGGCGAGCCCGTCGACGTGCTGCGCCTCGCGGAGGTTCCCGACCCGGCGCCCGGTCCCGGGCAGGTGCTCGTGGGCGTGCGCGCGGTCGCGGTGAACTTCCCCGACGTCCTGCTCGCGCGCGGGCAGTACCAGGAGCGGCCGCCGCTGCCGTTCGTGCCCGGCATCGAGCTGTGCGGTGACGTGCTCGCGGTCGGCGACGGCGTCGAGCACGTGGCCGTCGGCGACCGTGTCGTCGGGTCGCGGATCGGGGTGCTCGCCGAGCGCGCGGTGCTCGACGCGCACGAGGTGTGGCGCGCCCCCGTCGGGCTGTCCGACGAGCAGGCCGCCGGGTTCGTCATCGCGTACCAGACGGCGTGGTTCGCGCTGCACCGGCGGGCGGGCCTGCGGCGCGGCGAGACCGTGCTC
>NZ_JAAXOY010000328.1 GCF_012396155.1 Cellulomonas septica
CGTTCTCGGGGTCGAGCATGACGGCCGCGGCGGCGGCCCTCCCGCGCCAGCGCGCGGACATCGCGTCGATCGCCTCGTCCGCCGCCTGCTGCCCGACGACGTTCGCGAGCTCGCCGCGCTTGGACTCGAGCACCCGCTGGACGGCGTCGGCCGTCGCGATGCGGGTCGCGGCCTCCTGCGACGCGTCGGACGCCTCCTCGTCGGCGGACCCCACGCCGAGCCGGCGGATGACCCACGGCAGCGTGAGGCTCTGCCCGAGGAGCGTGCCGATCGCGACCGTGTAGGCGGCGAGCTGGATGGTCGCGCGGTCGGGGAACGGCCCGCCGTCGATCGTCGCGGGGATGCCCGCGGCGGCGGCGAGCGTGACGACGCCGCGCATCCCCGCCCAGGACACGACGGCGGACTCGCGGACGGTGAGCGCGTCGCGTTCCGGGCGATGGCTGCCGCGCAGGCGCAGGTTGTCGAACCACGCCGTGCCGAAGACGTAGAGCGGCCGCACGAGGACCGCGACCGCGAGCACGGCCAGCGACACGGTGACCGCGTGCCCGAGGCCCTGGTCGGAGGCGATGAGGTCGCGGATGATCCACGGGAGCTGGATGCCGATGAGGGCGAAGGTGAACGACTCGAGCAGGATGTCGAGCGTCGACCAGATCGGCTCCTCGAACAGGCGCGTGGCGTAGCCGGCGCGGGGCGACGTGTGCCCCAGGTAGAGCCCGGCGGCGACGACGGCGAGGACGCCCGACCCGTGCACGGCCTCGGCCGCCCAGTACGCGCCGAACGGGGTGAGCAGCCCGATCGCCGACGCGACGACCGGGTCGTCGAGGCGTACGCGGATCGCGTGCACGACCCAGCCGATCGCGACGCCGACGGCCACGCCGGCGACCACCGCGACGGCGAACGTGCCGACCGCGTTGCCGAACGCCCACGCCCCGGTGGCGGCACCGATGAGCGCGACCTTGTAGAGCGTGAGGGACGTCGCGTCGTTGATGAGGCTCTCGCCGGACAGCAGCGTCATGACGCGGCGGGGGAGCCCGAGGCGGCGTCCGACGGCGGCCGCGGCGACCGCGTCGGGCGGGGCGACGACCGCACCGAGGACGAGCGCGACGGCGAACGACACCGCGGGCTCGAGCGCCCAGAACACGAGCGCGACGGCGAGCGCGCTGAGCAGGACGAGCCCGACGCCGAGCCGCGTGATCGAGCTGAGCTGCGCGCGGAAGTCGCGGTACGAGCTCGCGAGCGCGGCCGAGTAGAGCAGCGGGGGCAGGACGAACTCGAGCAGGATCTCCGAGTTGATCTCGTACCGCGGCACGCCGGGGATCAGCGACACGACGAGCGAGATCGCGACGATGACGAGCGGGGACGGCAGGCCGCGTCGGCGGCACGCGGCGGCGACGAGGACGGCGCCCGCGACCAGCAGGAACACCTCGACGTGGTGCATCCGCCGCCCTCCCCGTGACCGACCGTTGCGCCCGACGCTAACGAAGCGGGCCGACCCGCGCGCCCGGTCGAGCGAGCAGCCGGCTCGGGCGGGGTGACCGGCGGTCGTGGTCGGAGTGGCGGAGGCGAAACGCTTCGACGGTTTACGCGGCGGCGCGCGTGTGGGTCACTGGCCCGGAAAGCCCTTACCCGAAGGAGGGATCAGCAGTGAGTCGTACAACGATCCAGAGGCGACGGCGCCCCTGGCGGACGATCCTCGCGGGACTCGCGGCGACAGCCGTCGCCGCGATGGTCGGCGTCACCGCCGCGACGACGGCGTCCGCCGCGAGCGTCGACACCGGCGCGTACTACGTCCTGCTCAACCGGCAGAGCGGCAAGGCGATGGAGGTCGCCAACTGGTCCACCGCCGACGGCGGCGTCGTCCAGCAGTGGACCCGCAACGACGGGAACTGGCAGCAGTGGAGGTTCGTCGACGCCGGGTCCGGCTGGTACAAGCTCCAGAACCGGCACTCCGGCAAGGTCCTCGACCTGTGGGGCTGGAGCACCGCCGACGGCGGCGAGTTCCGGCAGTACAGCGACCTCAACGGCACGAACCAGCAGTTCAAGCTCGGCGACTCCGAGGGGAGCCGCATCCGGCTGATCAACCGGCACAGCGGCAAGGCCGTCACCGTCACCGACCGGTCGACCGCGGACGGCGCGACGATCACCCAGCTCACCGACAACAACCAGTACAACCAGCAGTTCGACCTCGTGAAGGTCGGCTCGGGCGGCGGCACCACCACCCCGCCGCCGTCGAACGGCGGGTCGTTCCCGGCCTGGCCGTCGGCCACCAGCGCCAAGAAGGTGTCGTCGACCATCAACGTCTCCGGCACGTTCGACGGCGGGTACGTGCGCTACTACGGCATCTCCTCGGGCGACCAGGACGAGTCGCAGCCGCCGATCTTCCAGCTCTCCGACGGCGCCGTCCTCAAGAACGTCATCATCGGCACCGGAGCCGGCGACGGCGTGCACTGCACCGGCACCTGCACGCTGCAGAACGTCTGGTGGGAGGACGTCGGCGAGGACGCCGCGACGCTCAAGGGCTCGTCGTCGTCGCAGGTCATGACGGTCGACGGCGGCGGCGCACGGTCGGCGTCGGACAAGGTGTTCCAGCACAACGGGCCGGGGAAGTTCGTCATCAAGAACTTCCAGGTCTCGGACTTCGGCAAGCTCTACCGCTCGTGCGGCAACTGCTCCAAGCAGTACGCGCGGACCGTCGTCGTCGACAACGTCAAGGTGACCGCACCGGGCAAGTCGCTGGTGGGGATCAACTCGAACCTCGGCGACAAGGCCACGATCACCAACGTCCAGATCTACAACGACTCGTCGAAGAAGATCGCGATCTGCGAGGAGTACAAGGGCGTGACGTCCGGCGAGCCGTCCAAGATCGGCTCCGGTCCGTCCGCGGCCTGCGGCTACTCGACGTCGTCGATCACCTACCGGTGACGCGGCACGACTGACGCGGCACGACCGACGCGGCACGACCGACGCGTCACGACCGACGCGTCACGACCGACGCGTCACGCACCGAGCGACGGCCCCGCCCTGCACCGGGGGCGGGGCCGTCGCTCGCGCGCCTTGCGGCGTCAGGGGACGACGACCTCGCCACCGAGCCGGGCGACACCGAGCACGTTCGACGTCACGCCCGCGACGTCGGTCGGCGCGAGCGTGACGAGCGCGTACGCCGTGTACGTGCCGGCGGGCAGGTCGGTCCCCGAGCACGACGCCGCCGCCGTCCACTGGACGGAGATCGAGCTCGTCCGCCCCGCGGCGAGCGTCCCCGCGACCGAGGACGTCTCCTCGGACCACCGTCGGGAGTCCGCGACGACGAGTCCCGCCGCGTCGACGAGGACGACGCGCTCGTCGAGCAGCAGCGCCTCCGCGTCGCCCTTCCACCCGTCGCCCCCGGGCCGCCACGTCAGGGTCAGGTCGGCGGAGCGCCCGGCGGCGCCGACCGTCCCCTCCACCTCGAGGGCCCTGTCACCGTCCCGTACGACGTCGACGTCGGCCTCGCACCAGGGTGCGCGCGCGTTCCCGGCGAGGACCAGCGGCTCGCCCGGGCTGAGAGCCAGCACCTCACCGGAGTCCGGGTCGGCGAGCACGGCCCGCAGCGTGTACGAGCCGTCGGGCAGCGCGAGGTGGTCGTCCGGGCCGCCGCACGTGACGAGCGCCAGGTGATGGCCGCCGCTGGTCGTGCCGGGCACCATCGACGAGCCGGTGTCGAAGGCGTCGCTCGACGCGGCGACGACGACGCCGTCGCGCTCCGCGACGACACGCACGGGAGCGGGCGTCCGCTGCGAGGTCGTGCTCTCGACCGTGACCCCGACCGGGAGGGACGAGCGGGGGTGCTGCGGGTAGTGGCCGAGGTTCACCCCGAGGTGCCACGGGGACGTGTGCTCGGGCGCGCGCACCTGCCAGCCGCACGTGCCCGGTGCGGCGGCGCCGTCCGCGGCGGGCAGCGTCGACGCGACCTGGTCGGCGGGGAGCGG
>NZ_JAAXOY010000329.1 GCF_012396155.1 Cellulomonas septica
CGACCCCGACGCCGACCCAGACGCCCACGCCGACGGCGACCGCGACGCCCAAGCCGACCGCGGCCCCCACGGCGACGCCGACGCCCAAGCCGCAGACGACGGCGGCACCCGGCTCGGTCAAGCCCGGCGCCTCGAACACCGGCGTGCCCGCCGGCACGCGGCTGACGGTGCACGAGGGCGACCTCACGGTCACCACGCCCGGCGCGGTCGTCGACTCGCTCGACATCCGCGGGTTCGTCAAGATCGCCGCGCCCAACGTGACGATCAAGAACTCGATCATCCGCGGCTACGCGACGACCATCCAGCGCGCGCTCGTCACCAACAACACGAGCGGTGCGAGCGTGCTGATCCAGGACAGCGAGCTCTACGCGCAGGCGCCGTCCGCCCACATCGACGGTGTGCGCGGCTCCAACATCACCGTGCGCCGCAGCAACATCCACGACGTGATCGACGTCTTCCACCTCACGGGCGGCAACGTGACGATCGAGTCGTCCTGGCTGCACGACAACCTGCACTACGAGAAGGACCCGCTGCAGAACAACACCCCGAGCCACGACGACACCGTGCAGATCCAGGCCGGGTCCAACATCACGATCGTCGGCAACACCATCGAGGACGCGACCAACAGCGGGATCCAGTTCACGCAGGACCAGGGCGTCGTCTCGAACGTGACGATCTCCAGGAACTGGGCCGGCGGCGGCGGGTGCACCGTGAACTTCGCCGAGAAGGGCAAGGGCGCGTTCCAGGGCGTCGTCATCACCGACAACGTGTTCACGCGCGACCAGCGCGTCGCGAACTGCGCGATCATCGCGCCGTCGACCACGACCAAGGTGCTGACCGTGGCGCGCAACACGTGGACCGACGGCAGCCCCGTGAGCGTCTCGCGCGGCGACTGAGCCCCAGCGAGCACGACCGAGGCCGGCACCCGATCGACGGAGTGCCGGCCTCGGTCACGTCACGGCGCGCGGCGGTTGACGGTCTCGGTCGCGTCACGGCGCGCGGCGGGAGCCTGCCTCGGTCGCGTCCGGGCGCGGGGCGTCGCCGCAGGGCCGCTGCGCGGCCCGGTGTCAGGCCTTGGTGTGGAAGCGCAGCTGCGCCTTCTCGAGCCCCTCGACGACGACCGCCTCCACGGCGTCCGCGGCCGCGTCGATCAGCCAGGGCAGGTCCTTGAGCTCGGGCTTCGCGAAGTCCCGCAGCACGAAGTCGGCGGGGTCCATCCGGCCCGGCGGCCGGCCCACGCCGACGCGCACCCGCACGTAGTCCTTCGACCCGAGGGCCTTCGTCGTGTCACGCAGGCCGTTGTGCCCGCCCTCGCCGCCGCCGCGCTTGAGCCGCACGTCCGCGAACGGGATGTCGAGCTCGTCGTGCACCATGACGACGCGCTCCACCGGCACGTCGTAGTACTTCGCGAGCGCCGCGACGGGACCGCCGGACACGTTCATGTACGTCGTCGGCTTCGCGAGGATCACCCGCGGACCGGGCACCCCGCCCGGCAGGGTCCCGAGCCGCGCCTCGGCGACGGCCGCCTGGGGCCGCCGCGAGAGCACGCCGCCGCCCTTGCCGCCGAACGACGCGCCCGTGCGGCGCGCGAGCTCGTCGAGCACCATCTGGCCCACGTTGTGCCGGTTGCCGGCGTACTGCGGCCCCGGGTTGCCGAGACCCACGACGAGCCACGGTCCGTCGGTCATGAACGCTCCCTGCGTCGAGGTCGGACGAACGCCGACGCCCGGCACCGCAGGAACGGTACCGGGCGTCGCGGGTGGAGCTGGAGGCTCAGGCCTCGGCCGGGGCGTCCGCGGCGGAGGCGGCCGACTGCTCGGCGGCGAGCTCGGCGGCGGCCTCGTCGGCGGCGATGTCGTCGGCCGACACCTGCGGCTGCGAGACGGTCAGCACGATCGCCTCGGCGTCGGTGACGAGCGTCGAGCCCTTCGGCAGCGTGAGGTCGCCGGCGTGGACGATCGCACCGGCCTCGAGGCCCTCGATGTCGACCTCGACGTTCTGCGGCAGGTGCGTCGCCTCGGCCTCGAGGGACACGGCCTGCGTCTCGACGACGTGGATCGTGCCGGGCGCGGACTCGCCGACGACGTGCACGGGCACCTCGACGGAGACCTTCTCGCCCTTCTTCACGATGAGCAGGTCGACGTGCTCGATGACGTTGCGCACCGGCTCGATCTGGACGTCCTTGGCCAGCGCGAGGGTGGTCTTGCCGTCGAGCTCGATCTCGAAGAGCGCGTTCGCGTGCTTGACCGCGAGCATCGTCTCGTGGCCCGGGAGGGACACGTGGACCGGGTCCGAGCCGTGCCCGTACAGGACGGCGGGGATCTGGTGGGCGCGGCGCAGGCGGCGGGCGGCGCCCTTGCCGAACTCGGTGCGGGCGGTGGCGACGAGCTTGACCTCGGACACGGTGACTCCCAGGAGCAGGCGTCCGCGACCGGGCGCGGACGGGGTGACGGTGAGATGACGGTGCCGCCACCGGGGCGGCGGCACGTGACGTACGGCGTGGGTGGTGGCCTCGACGCGGGGCGCAGGACGGGCACGCGGAGGCGTGCGCCCAGTCGATCACGGAGCGGGGCGGCCGTGCGACCCGGGCGGTGGACCTGCACCGCACCTGGGCCACGTCGTACGACCGTCCGACGTCCCTCGCCGAGGCAACCTGACGATCTTACCCGCTGGCGGCACCCATCCCCAACTCCCGCCCGACCGGCCCACGACCGGGTGACCGCCCGGCCACGACGGCCGGCGATCGTGCCCGCGGCCCCGTCACGGGCCGGGCACGGCGACGGCCCCGGACCCGCGTCGCGCGCAGGTCCGGGGCCGTCGGTGCAGGTCAGGCGTTGCCGTCGAAGAGCGACGTCACCGAGCCGTCGTCGAAGACCTCGCGGATCGCCCGCGCGATCAGCGGCGCGATCGACAGGACCGTGAGCTTCTCGAAGCGCGTCTCGTCCTCGATCGGCAGGGAGTCCGTGACGATCACCTCACGCGCGCCGCTCTCCTGCAGGCGCTCGGCCGCCGGGTGCGACAGGACGCCGTGGGTCGCGGCGACGATGACGTCCTTCGCACCCGCGTCGAGCAGCACGCGCACCGCGCCCGCGATCGTGCCGCCCGTGTCGATGAGGTCGTCGACGAGCACGCACGACCGGCCCTCGACCTCGCCGACGACGCGGTTCGCGACCGTCTTGTTGGGGCTGCGGATGTCACGCGTCTTGTGCACGAAGGCCAGGGGCGCGCCGCCGAGCTTCGCCGCCCACTGCTCCGCGACGCGGATGCGGCCGGCGTCGGGCGAGACGACCGTGACGTTCGACGAGTCGACGCGCGTGCGCACGTAGTCGATGAGGGTCGGCATCGCCCACAGGTGGTCGACCGGGCCGTCGAAGAAGCCCTGGATCTGCGCGGTGTGCAGGTCGACGCTCATGAGGCGGTCCGCGCCGGCCGTCTTGAAGAGGTCCGCCAGCAGGCGGGCCGAGATCGGCTCGCGACCGCGGTGCTTCTTGTCCTGGCGTGCGTAGCCGTAGAACGGCGCGACCACGGTGATCGTCTTCGCGGACGCCCGCTTGAGGGCGTCGACCATGAGCAGCTGCTCCATGATCCACTGGTTGATCGGCCGGGCGTGCGACTGCAGGACGAACGCGTCCGAGCCGCGCACCGACTCGCCGAACCGGGTGTAGATCTCCCCGTTCGCGAAGTCGTAGGCCGTCGTCGGCACGAGCTCGATGCCCAGGTGCTCCGCGACGTCCGTGGCGAGCTCGGTGTGCGCGCGCCCGGAGACGAGCACGAGGCGCTTCTCGCCGTCGTTCGAGACGATGCCGGTCATCGCGCCGACTCCTCCGTGGTCGTGCCGGCCGGGTCGGCGAGCGGCGTGGGCTGGTCGGGCAGGTCCGGCGGGGGCGTCTGGCGCGGCCCGCTGGCGGCCTGGGC